>CAVLAV010000357.1:0-2405 GCA_963660735.1 bacterium | reverse complement strand
TTAGCCTTTTTAGCCGAAATTGTATGACAACTATATAAATAAATCCACTATAAAGCGACAGTA
Source organism: bacterium (assembly GCA_963660735.1). GTDB lineage: Bacteria > Bacillota > Clostridia > Christensenellales > Borkfalkiaceae > UBA10281. The sequence goes on along the minus strand of CAVLAV010000357.1, from coordinate 2,342 downwards.
ATGTCGCTTTAATATCTTTACAGGAGGAACTATAAATGAACGAATCTAAAGTAGTAGTTATTACCGGAGCATCCAGCGGAATCGGAGAAGCAACGGCGCGTTTGCTTGCAAAACAAGGTAATAAAGTAGTTCTTGGGGCAAGACGCGAAGAAAAACTGAAAAAAATAGTTTCGGAAATAAATTCCGAAGGCGGCAACGCAATCTACTGCGTTACCGACGTTACAAAAATAAGCGATTCGGAAGCATTAGCGCAAAAAGCAATGAACGCATACGGAAGAATCGACGTATGGATAAATAATGCAGGACTTATGCCGTTATCGTTATTGTCCGAAGATAGAGTGAATGACTGGGATAGATGTATAGACGTCAATTTGAAAGGCGTTCTTTACGGAATTCACGCGTGCCTTGGAATTATGCGTAAACAAAAGAGCGGACATATCATCAATATAGGTTCGCTTTCTTCACACCAGACAGGATTAACCTGCGGCGTTTACGCGGCGACAAAATTCGGAGTCCGCGCTATCAGTGAAACTCTGCGTGAGGAAGAAGCCGCCGCGAAATCAGGAATTCGCGTTACTATGCTCGCGCCGGGAATGATTGCAACGGAATTGCCGCAATCATTGACTACGCAAAAAGGACGCGACGGTATGCAGGCTGCTTATGACGCGCTTGCCATTCCGGCGGACTCGGTGGCTGAAAGTATTGCTTTTGCAATCAATATGCCGGAAAACACCGGAATCAATGAAATTATTATTCGTCCTACCGCGCAACAATTATAAAGGACTAAAGCATTATTTATGAAAAACAAATTTTTTGTCATTCTGCGTCAATTTTATCTGTTACGATACCGGATTCCGTTATAACTATCGCAAATAACGCATTTTTTAACCGCAGTGAAATGACCACGGTAAATATCGGACAAGACAGCCAACTCAAAGAAATAGGCAGAAACGCTTTTTCGGGCAACCACTCATTAACGGCTATTTATATTCCGTCCGGTGTTACAACCATAGGAGACAACGCGTTCAACAATGACGGTTCAATAAATTTCACTGTAGACGAAGCAAATACCGTTTATAACAGTGAAAACGGACATCTTATCGAAACGGCTACTAAAACTCTTATTCGTGGCGGACAGAGTGCGGATATTCCCGAAGACGTTACTTCGATTGCTCTTGCGGCATTCAGAAAAAGCGTGCTTACGGAAATCAATATTCCGTCAAGCGTTACAGCGATAGCAAACTCTTTTATCGCCGATAGTTCTGTTTCGGTAATAAATTTTAACGGAACTGAAGAACAATGGAACGCAATAGAAAAAGGCGGATTGTGGAATTACAGAAAAACGGATATAGAAATCAGATTTGCCGACAATATATAAAAGTTCCGCAAATACCGTCGGGATTTTTCGTATCGTAAAACGTGAAAAATACGGAAAGGGAGTTCAGGCGTTTTCCGATTGTCTTTTCGCCATTTTCTGCCAGTTGATAAAACCGTAAACGTCGTTGGCGAGAAAAGCGACGAAGCACACGACCACCGAAATATAAGAGGCGTTTTCCGCCATGGCAAGGCTCCAGAGAATAATCAGAACAACGTCGTTTGCCGCATAGCCTATCGCGTAAAAAGGGCTTCTCCGGAAAGTTAAATACACGGCGAGAAAACTTGTTGTTACCGATATGGTGCTTGGAAGGATGTTTTTTGTGCCGAACGCTTTTAAAATGAAATAAAAAATCAGCGTTACCGCCGCCGTTACAAGCAGCATGACGGCAGGTTCGCCTTTTTTCAGGCGGTTGACTTTTACTTCCGATTTATTTCCGTTATAAGGGTTTTTCAGCCAGCTGATCAGGGCGACGATTGCCATGGGCATCGTCATGCAAAGGTAGGTGAGCATTTCGCCGTAGTACCTGAAAACAAACGAGATATACCCGTAAATCATACTGAAAACGATGGTGAGCACTTGCCCCGCGGGGTTGCCTTTGGCGTTGAACAGCAAAGAAGTTACGCCGATAAGAGAGGCGGCGAGGGTGAGATAATTTTCCCTGTCGAATATGCAGAACGATACGGCGATTAACAGTACGGAACAAATCCACAGGACGATTTCTCCGACGGAGAAATATTTTACGATTGATTTAAGCGACTTCATATAAACCTCCGAAAAAATAAGCACCCATGTACTTATCTTCAAAGACCTAACGATAAGTAATGAATGCTTTCCATTCCTGCCCGGTGGCAGATATTTATTTTTTAATTGTACTTCTTATTATAGCCCGGATTCCGAGAAAAGTCAAGCGGTTTTCGGTGAGGCGGCGGGCAATAAAGGGCGGTTACCTTTCATGCACTTCTTT
>CAVLAV010000356.1:0-2408 GCA_963660735.1 bacterium | reverse complement strand
CAACACGAGCCTGCGGTATGTCCCGGGGTAAACAAAACTTTAAATTTAAACTCGCCTATCTCGTTATCGCCCTCGGTCAGATAACCGTCCGCGGTAAACGGCTGCATTTTTACGCCGCAATAGCGCGCGAGATTACCTCTGCCCTGCAAAAGTTCCGCGTCTTTTTGTGTGATATAAACGGGTACGCCGTTTTCTTTAAACTTATGCCCGTCAAGCGCGTGGTCGTAATGCCCGTGCGTAAAAGCCGCGCCTATAATTTTATAGCCGAGCGAATCGGTAATTTTCGTTACTATATCGTAACCTCCGCCCGCGTCGATAACTATGCAGTTTTTAGTATTTTCGTCCGCCAAAATATAACAATTTACGTTAAGCGGCGGCACTATTTGCCTGATTATATTCATTTTAAGTTACCACCCTGTAAACGTCGTCTATGTCGGGATTTTGACGGATTTTGGCAAATAACAAGTCGATATGTTCCTTTTTGTTAAGTTTTATGGTAAAATCGACTATGGACTGCCTCGTTTTGGGGTCTAACCGTCCGTTTACCGAGGTAATGGCAAGACCCAAGGAAGTGCAGGCGTTGGAAACGAACACTAAAATAGGCGTGTTTTCGCCGCCGATAACCCTTATGGAAACGGTGAAACTGCCTACGCTGCCCGTCCATTCGGCATCGAGTAAGCGTTCGGGTTCTTCATTCTTTAAGTTTGGGCAGTCTTTGCGGTGAATGGTTACGCCCCTGCCGCGAGAGATAAACCCGACTATTTCGTCGCCAGGCACGGGATTGCAACACCCCGCAAAGCGGACTAAAAGCCCGTCCATACCCTTGATTTTTACGCCGCTTGCGTCCTTATCGTCGCGTTTGTTTTGCGCGGCGGGCGCGATTTTGGGTACGTCCTTACGGTAATAATCTATGAGTTTTAAAAGAACTTGATTTATAGTTACCGCGCCGCAACCGACCGCCGCGTACATCTCTTCCACGGTGGAAAAAGACAGTCTTTGGCTTACGCGTTCAAAACTGACGGGGTTGAGCAGGTCTGCAAAAACGTAGCCGCGGTTTTTCGCCTCCGCTTCCAACATACTCTTGCCGAGTTTTTCGTTATCGACCTGCATAGCCTTTTTATAAAAGGCTTTTATTTTCGCTTTTGCGCCCGACGATTTGGCTATTCTGAGCCAATCCCACGACGGACCTTTGGAAAGTTTCGAGGTTATAACCTCTACCACGTCGCCCGTGGTAAGCGTGGAATTAAGCGGAACGATTTTACCGTTTACCTTTGCTCCCACGCATTTATTGCCGACTTCGGTGTGTATGCGGTAAGCAAAGTCTATGGGCGTAGCGTCCTTTACGAGGCTTATAACCTCGCCTTTTGGCGTGAACACGAGGACTTCGCTGTTATACACGTCGCCTTTTAAACTTTCGATAAACTCGGTGGAATTGTTAAGTCCGCCCTGCCACTCCATTACCTCCCTTATCCAGGATAAACGCTTATCGAAACTATCGGAATTTTCCTTATTTTCCTTATACTTCCAGTGCGCCGCGATACCGTATTCGGCGGTGCGGTTCATTTCCTTGGTACGAATTTGTATCTCAAAAATTTTACCGAACTCGGTTACTACCGTGGTATGCAGACTTTGATACATATTCTCCTTGGGCATAGCGATATAATCTTTTATACGCCCGGGAATAGGTTTCCATTTTTTATGAATTTTACCAAGCAGTTCGTAACACTCATCCACCGTATCGACTATTACCCTTACGGCAGTCAGATCGTAAATCTGGTCGAGCGTTTTGTTCTGCTTTTTCATTTTTTTGTAGATACTGTAAAAGTGCTTGGGGCGACCGAAAACTTCACCTACTATATGCGACTCGTCTAATATCTCCTTTATTTCCTTAACGACCGACTCTACGAATTCCTGTCGTTCGGTAAGTTTGCTGTTTATGTTTACGGATAAATATTCGTAAGCCTCGGGGTCGATATATTTTAAACACAAATCCTCGAGTTCGCACTTGATTTGCGATATACCCAGCCTGCCCGCAAGCGGCGCGTAAATATCGAGCGTTTCGTGAGCCATACGCAGTTGCCTTTCCTGCGACAAAAAGTTAAGCGAACGCATATTGTGCAACCTATCCGCTAACTTAATAATTATAACCCTTATATCCTTCGCCATAGACACGAAAATCTTTTTGAAATTTTCGGCTTGTTCTTCTTCGTGCGACTTGAATTCTATTTTATCGAGTTTCGTTACGCCCGCAACGAGTTCGAGTATTTCGTCGCCGAATTCGGCTTTAATATCGCTTTCCGAAACGGGCGTATCTTCTACTACGTCGTGCAAAAAAGCCGCGGCCACGGTGTTGTAGTCCATACCGAGATCCATCAATATCTTGGCGACGGCAACGGGGTGTGTAAAAT
>CAVLAV010000355.1:0-2423 GCA_963660735.1 bacterium | reverse complement strand
GCATAAGGTGGTCGCGGTTGTAACTCAACCCGATCGCCCCGTCGGCAGAAAAGCCGTCGTTACGCCGCCGCCCGTAAAGGTGGCGGCGGCGGCGCACGGTCTGCCGATTTTTCAGTTTGAAAAAATTCGCCTCGGCGGCGCGGAAACGCTCAAAAGCCTTAACGCGGATATTATGGTTACTTGCGCATACGGGCAGATACTCTCGCAGGAAATTATTGATATATGCAAATACGGCATAATCAACGTACATGCGTCGCTGCTGCCTAAATATCGCGGCGCCGCGCCTATTCAGTACGCGGTTATAAACGGCGAAAGCAAAACGGGCGTTACTTTTATGAAAACCGCCGCGGGACTCGATACGGGCGATATCATCGCCGAATACGAAACCGCGATAGGCAAAAACGAAACCGCGGGCGAACTCGCCGAAAGGCTTTCCTTACTCGGCGCGGAGCATATTTGCGATATCCTGACGGCGATAGAAAACGGCTCGGCGACTTTTACTCCCCAAAACGACGAACTTGCTTTTACCGTAAAGACCATAAAAAAGGAACAGGCGGAAATAGATTTTTCCCTGCCTGCCATAAAGGTAAAGCGGTTTATTCTCGGAATGAACCCCGCGCCCGTCGCTTACGCTTATTGCAAGGGCAAAAAAATCAAGATTTACCGCGCGGACGCGCTTTCGGAAGAGTTTTCGGGTGAGTGCGGAGAGGTGGTAAAAGCCGATAAAAAACTTATAGTCAAGTGTGGCTCGGGCGCGATAGAGATTACCGAAATTCAGGAAGAAGGCGGCAAAAAACTTTCCGCTCGTGATTTTACCGCAGGGCGTAAACTCGCCGTCGGCGACATTTTGGATAAAAACTTATGTTAAACGCCCTATACGACGCTTATCGCGTGCTTTTTAAAGTCTATTCGGGCGGGGCGTTTTTAAAAATCGCGCTTTCCGATACGCCGATAGAGGAACTCAACCGCGCGCATACCGTAAAACTTTGTTACGGCGTTCTGGACAGGGATATAGAGTTTGAATACGCGCTTAAATTTTTGTGCGAAAAACGCCCCAAGCAGAGCGTGCGCATAATTTTAAAAGAGGCGTTTTATTGCATAAAGTATTTGCAGACCGCGCCTTATGCGGTAGTCGATAACGCTGTGGAACTCGTCAAAAAGTTGGGTAAGGGCGGCAACGCGGGTTTCGTAAACGCCGTGTTAAGAAAATTCGTAAAAACGCAAATTCCTTTGCCGAAAGAAAAAATCGCCGCGCTTTCCGTTAAATATTCCTATCCCGAATTTTTGGTAAAATCGCTATTGAAAGATTACGGCGAGGAAAAAGCCGAAAAAATTATGGGCGCAGACGAGGAAATTACCGCCGTGCGCTTTAACGCGGGTGTAAACGGCAGGGAATATCTTGAAAGAAACAGGTGGAATTACCAAGAAACGCCTTTTGAAAACTGTTATATAGTAAAAGGTTTTAAACGAAACGAGGATTTCGATAAGGGCTTATATACTTTTCAGTCTATAGGCAGCGTCGCTATATGTTCGGTTATCGGCGGCGGCGAAAAACTGCTCGACGCGTGCGCCGCTCCCGGCGGTAAAAGCGTGAACCTCGCGGATAAATTCCAAAGCGTTACCGCGTTTGAACTGCACGCCCACCGCGCCGAACTTATAAAAGACTACGCCCGCCGTATGGGTAAGCAAAATATCACCGTGGTTTGCAGAGATTCCGCCGTGTTCGACGAAAAATATTCGCAAACTTTCGACGCGGTTTTATGCGACTGCCCGTGTAGCGGCAGCGGAGTTTTAAAGGATAATCCCGATATTAAACTTAACAGAAAGGAGAGCGATATTTTATCGCTTAACGATACGCAGAGCAAAATTTTAAACGCTTGCTGCAAGTACGTAAAGGCGGGCGGCGAACTTTATTATTCGACCTGCTCGGTTTTAAAAGCGGAAAACGAAAATATCTGTCAAAGGTTTTTGCTCGAAAACCCCGAATTTACCGAGGAGAAATTTTCCTGCGGACTGCCGCACGAAAATTCGTCCTGCGGCGTAACTTTTTTGCCGCATTTGTCGCTCGGCGCGGGATTTTTCGTTTGTAAATTCAGGAGAAAGTCTTAATGGAAATACTGCACGATTATTCGCTCGAAGAACTTAAAACTCTTTTTTGCGGTTTAAACGAAAAGCCGTACAGGGCGGCGCAAGTTTTCAAAGGCTTACATTCGGGTAAAAGAATATCCGAACTTACCGATTTAAGTAAGGAACTGCGCAACGAACTTACCCAAAAGTACGCCGACGAGCCCGTAAAAATTCTCGGCGAAAAAACCTCTAAAACCGACGGAACGCGCAAATTTTTGTTTGAACTTTCCGACGGCAACGTAATAGAGGGCGTTTTGATGAAATATAAATACGGCTATACGCAATGCGTTTCCACG
>CAVLAV010000354.1:0-2428 GCA_963660735.1 bacterium | reverse complement strand
CGTCGATGAGTTTTTTACATTCTGCCTTAAACTCTTCTTCGCTTAATTCCTTGCCTTTCTCGGGGTCATCGAAAATAGGTTTATACCTTAAAAATAAAGCCAGATCTCCGAAATCTCTCGCATCGATAGGTCTTCTTTCGGTTATGTTGTTTCTTTCTTTGTTTTCAGCTTCGACCTGATCGTATAAATCGGTGGTGACGACGTATTTTGCCATTGCGCTGTGAAGGCATGCTTTATCTACCGTTTTGGTTAAACCCATAAATTTGTTCTCCTTTTTCTCATAGAATTTTATGTTTTACACATATTAAGACACCCGCTTTTTGCTTTCGGGTGCATTTGTTTTTTTATTTTCGTAAACTCGGCTCTACCGCCGTGCTTTTCGATATGTCTTTTGTCTTTACAACCGCCTTGTGCGACGCTTCGGGGACGGTTATACATTCTCTCGCGCGGTTAATGCCGATTTTACTCATAACGGTTTCAAAACGATTTTCTATTTCCAAAGAATTTATCGCGTCTGACAAACTATTCATCGCAGAAATCCTCCAATTCGGATTTTAATCTTTTAATAAGCCTTCTGTATCTGCTCTTTACGGTGTTAACCGATTCGCCGAGACTTTCGGCAATTTCAATCAAAGAGTAACCTTCGAGAACGTGTCTGCAAAGCAAATCAAACTCTTCTTTACTCGTAACGGAAGCGATTTTTTCCAAAAGGTCTGACCCTTCACAGAACAAATATTCGCCGACCGTATTTTCGTTAAGCTCTTCGGTCGGCTTTCTGTCTCTCAGTTTATTGAGCGACAGATTGCGCGCCGAACGGGTCAGATAATACTTTACGTTATTTATCTCCGTTTTCCCGAGCTTTCTGTAAAAGTTGACGAACACGTCGTCCGACACCTCGTCGGTGTCTTCCTTGTTTCCAAGAAATCTGAACGCGCAAAACCAGACAAGTTTAAAATATTTGTCATAAATTTTGCGGAAAATCTCTGTTTTTCTCTCTTCGGAAATAGACGACGTGTATTCCGTAAATCTAACGCTCATTATTCAAACATTTTACGCATTTTATCCGAAGCGACGATCGATATGTTCGTCCTTGACTGCGGACCGGTTATTATGAATGCGTGTCCCCTGTCGTTATTGACTATCTGATCCTGCTCTACGGCGTTTATCTTGCCAGCCTTTTCGTAAAGGGTGCATAAATCCGCCATATCGTTGGGCGACATGGAAAAAATAAACGAATACTGACAAGCGTTGATTATAGCGGTGGACTTTCGGATAATGTCCTGACTGCCGACGAAATCCTTTATATTCTGCGTGATGACGATCTGCATTCCGTTGTACTTTCTTATACGTTTTGCAAGTTGAAACATAAAGTCGAGCGCAACGGGATATTGCGGGTCGATAAATACGTGCGCCTCGTCTATAGCGACAATAATTTTACGGTCGGTGCCGTATTTTAAATTGAAGTCGCGATTTTTTATTACTTCGTTATCAAGCCATCTGAGAACAAGCAGCATCTGCGCATTCGCAATTGCCTGATTGTGGTTAGATAAAAGAGAACGAAAATTAAACACCGTGAAATTCTCCTTGACGGACAACGACGATTTGCCGTTCCAGAGCATCGAATCTCTTCCCTCTCCCGAAAATTTTGCGATAAAGTTTTTGAGTATACGCAAATTTTCAATGTCGTAGTTTATAGTCGCATTATCCAGCCTTTTTTGAATAAGCGCATACAAGTCGTCGAAAACGGGATAATCTTCGGCTGTAAGCAAAGATAAATCCGTCCTCGAATTTATGCCCTTTTCGGCGTACACGTCGACAATCAGGTTATTGAGATACTCTAACGCCTGCGCGTCCATCCCGAAAAGGATTTCTCTGAAAAACTGCTCGAGAAACTGCAGATGAACGCTGAAGTTATTGACACCCTCCGCACTTTCATCCGATTCGAGCGACGTAATGATATGGAAAGGATTTATTCTTCCCTCCGTCGCCGTACCGACATCGATGAGTTTGCCGCCCACGTTGCGGGCAAGCATTCCGTACTCATCCTCAGGGTCGAGAATAAATATTTTGCTGTTTTCCACAGAAAGTTGCGCCAAAATGGTTTTTGTGGCAAACGATTTTCCCGACCCGGATCTGCCCATTATAACCATGTTGGAATTAACTCTTTCGTTATCGCGACGGAAAAAATCAACAATAACGGGGAAACCTTTGCTTTCGCCCAAAAGCACGCCCTCGTCATCCATAACAGACGACAACACAAACGGGAAACATGCCGCAACGGTTGACGAATGTATGGCGCGCGCATGTTCGGGCATGGCGTCATACGCAGAAAGATTGGACGACACCACCGATTGATACTGTTTGCAGAAGTTATCCGCTATTTCGAAACCTTCTTCGGAAACTATCCTGCGGATACGCTTTTTAACGT
>CAVLAV010000353.1:0-2445 GCA_963660735.1 bacterium | reverse complement strand
ATGCAAGTGCCTTATGAATACCGTCGTTCGCAAACCCTTGCAAGCAAGTTTGCTCTCTTGACATTGACGCGATGACATACTTTTTTGACGTCATTTCATAAATGGCGTCTTGCTTTTCAACACAAGTTTAATGCGGGCGAAAAATAATTTTTAACGCCGCAGGTTAATTATGAAAGAAAATTCGTTTTTGAAAAAGATTTTCAGTCCCGTGGATTTAACTCACGGCAAGCCGTGGAAAGCACTCCTACTATACGGCGCGCCCATAATGCTTTCCTACTTACTGCAACAAATTTACGTTTTGACCGACGCGATAATCTGCGGACAAGTTTTGTCTTCGGCGCAGGTGGCGGGCGTAAACGACACCTTTCCGCTCACTTTCATATTTTTACAATTCGCGTTCGGTTGCACTACGGGGTTCAGCGTAATAACCGCCAAATGCGTAGGTTGCGCCGACGAAAAAGGTGCGAGAAAATCTTTTGCGGCGCAAATTTATCTCGGCGTGATAATTTCGGCAGTGCTTACCGCGTTGGCAATCGTCGCCCTGCCGTGGCTGCTTAAAATAATCAACGTAACGCCCGTAAACAAGGAGGTTTACGACGCCGCTTACGATTATTGCCTCGTCATATTTTTAGGTCTTATAACCCAAATGGGGTACAATATGGTGTGCGGCATTTTGCGCGCTTACGGCGATTCGGTTACGCCGCTTATTTTCCTCGTTATTTCAACCGCCCTTAACGTCGTTCTCGACGTACTGTTTTTAACGGCGTTTAAATGGGGAGCGAAAGGCGCGGCGGCGGCAACCGTTTTAACGCAGGCGTTAAGCACGGTAGGCAGTTTTATTTACACCGTGATAAAATATAAGTCTTTACGACTTAAAAAGGAAGATTTTAAAGGCGCGATAAAAGTTTCTTTATCGCACTTAAAACAGGGCGTTCCGCTCGGACTGCAATTTTCCATACTCGCTATAGGCATTATCGTTATGCAAAGCGTGGTGGTTAAATTCGATCTAACCGAAGACGGCACTATGGTAGCGGGCACGCCCGCGCAGAACGGTTTCGGCGCGGCAAGTAAACTCATAAATTTTTTAATGTCCTTTTACAACGGACTCGGCGCGGCGATACTCGGTTATAACGCTCAAAATTACGGCAAAGGCGACTACGAAAACGTTAAAAAAGGTACGGTGCAATCGCTTATAATAATGTTTATAATATACGCTATCTGTCTTATAGCGGGGCTTCTTGCTTCGATAGGCGGCGCGTATCAATACGTATTTATGAGCAAAGACAAAATTTCCACGCAGTCGATAGCGTTTGGCAACGCCTACGTAACGGTGGACTTCGTTTTATACTTTATACTCGGTTTTTTAATCGTCGTAAGGAGCGCGGTGCAAGGCGTATGCAAAGCGGGGTTCGTACTCGGCGCGGGCATAGCCGAACTCGTTGCAAGGATACTCACCTGCTCGTTTTTACCTATTATAGTAAACGGCGGAGCGATAAACGCCTCGGCATCCGCGCCAGCGTTTTACGCGTTATGCCTCGGCGACCCTATGGCTTGGACTTTGGCATCCGCGATTTTACTCTTCCCCTTTATAAAAAACATACTGAAAAAGAAATATTAAATAAACGAAAGCGGCGGAGCAAGTTTTCAACTTGCTCCGCCGTTTTTATAAAAGTAAATTATTCTTGTTTTTCGGTCTGACGATTTGCAAACGCGGCGAAGGCGCATACGAGGCAAAGCGATATAAGCGTGCCGCCTAAAATATCCGTAAACCAGTGTACTCCCGAAATAAGTCTGCCTATTACCGAAACGAGTACGATTACTACCGAAACGGCGTCGATTACGATTTTAGCCGTTTTATTCTCGATAAGTTTATTAAGTTCTATCATACCGCTCAAAATAATTGTTATTGCAAGCATCGTATGCGAGGACGGGAAAGACGCCTCCGCGCCTTTTTCGGCATCAAGAATAATCGGGCGATAGTTGATTATAACTTTTTCAAAGAAAACGTACAATATAGCCAAAACGGCGTACACTACCGCAAGCGCGTAAATATCCGCGTTTACGCTTTTAAAACTTTTGCCTTTAACGAGCAAATAAACGCCGTAAGCGGCAAAGCCGACCGCCTCCAAAATAGCAAGATAACCCAAAACGGCGGTGATATTTTTCCACACTCTCGTTACGCCTAACGCGTCGAAAACCGCCTTATTAAGCGAGTAAAGACCTATTTCCGTTCCCGTTTCGGGGTTTACTTTTACGTCTACCGTCTTTAAAAGACATATAAGCAAAAGAAACGCCGCACCGAACGCCGCCGATGCTACGGCATAAAGATTTTTCTTTTTCATAAAATTCTCCTGTTACAATAATAATTGACTGGAAAAGCATTCAAGCCGGAATGCTTTTCTTGTTCACATACCTAAGCTATAATGGAAGAGTTAAAGGTCTGAC
>CAVLAV010000352.1:0-2448 GCA_963660735.1 bacterium | reverse complement strand
AATATACACTATTTCCGCGACCTATAAAGAAACAATCGGTGCGGCTCATAGTGTATTGATAGTTTTAACTTATAATTTTACGTGTTCGAACTCAACAAATTCAGGTAGCAAAAAATGGACGGTATCGGCGGTGGTTGATCGTTGTATCGATTTATTAGAGCCGAAAACGGGTGAAGAAACCGCGCGATTTGATTTTGACGATGAATTGCGGACAAAGTACGAAAAGACAATCGCGCCGGAATTTACGTTCACGAAAATGAACTTGCGGGAAATGTTACGGGAAGTCGGCGGGTTTATACACGCCGAGCCGCGGCTGAAAGATAATTCGGATTTATCTAATATTATAACGTTTGACGAATACGGGAGCAACGAGAAGTCCCATATATCCGAAAAAAATTATATAAGCTATCAATTAAAATCGGATATAAATAATTGGTGTACCGCGCTTGATTCGTCGGCTGAAAATCTTGTAAATCAGTTAGACTATGCGCAAGGCGTTATGTACGAACCCGCGCGGGGCAACGTACAGACAACCGACGGCGGCGGGTTTTCGGTTGATGAAACATTCAGAACGGAAACCATAACGACGAGATTCGAAGAAAATGATTCTCTTTACATTCCTACAAGTCTTCCGATTTATAGAATCCAAAAATTAGCCGTTATACGGTTTAACGATACAAATTATTCACCTATCGACATAACGCGGTATGTATACGAGTCTTCCGATTACGGGCGGCTTCCGACGAATAGCGCGACATATCCGAATGGCAAGGCGTTTGCGCTTTACTATACGCAAGGGCAGAAAAATATAAAAGGATTATTCTTTAAAGAAGAAAATGCAGTAAGTCAATATTTTGAAAAGTATTCTATTATAAACATAATACGCGCGGCGACAGGCGATACAAGCATTGACATAACAGGGAAAAACTTGTATAATATAGGTATTCAGATACAATACACGCCTATATATTCGGCGCGTATTAGAACGGTAAAGCAAACGCTGACGACGGGAAAAACGCCGCGCGCGATTGCGTACAATCAAAGCGCAAACCTTGTGGAATCAAGATACTACGGCGAAAATCTAAAAGGCGTAGTGGCGCGGCTTGGGAACGTGGAAAAAACCTACACCTATATTTTGCCGTATTTGTCTGATATACCGAAAGTGGGGTATTTATTCGATGATAATTACTACATTTCGGCGGTATATACGGAGATTTTACAAAGTGCAATCAAATGCACAGTTGCGCTATCAAAAGATTTTAACAGGCTTTCGCAGTATGTGGGTATATCTTCGAATAAGCGAATGTGGGAAGTATCGGAAAAGCAGAGCCAACAGCGGCAATCGCTTTACACGGAATATTTGCGCGCAAGTCTGACAGACACGACAAGCGATAGCGGAATCGCGTTTTCCGTCGTTTATAATGGTACCGCGTTTGCGGGCGGAGACGGAAGCCCCGTAACATACGCGCTTATAACGACGAAGAAAAAGAACAAAGAACAAATCGCAAAAATAGTATTGCCGGCGTGCGCAAGTGCTGTCGGGAATTCAATGATTTTTACGTTTGAATTTGCGGACAATTACAGCGCGGGCGAAAAGAGAGTACAAACATATATTTACGATACGGAAAAAGCGGAAAACGTATTGAATTATTACGGGGAATATGTGCCTTACGGCGATTACTTCGGGCGGTTTTGGTTTGTGGATATAACTTTTTCGCCGTATGTGGTATATACAGGCGGCTCGGACTTGTGGAGCGGTACGACATACCCCGACGCATCCGAACTTAATATAAACACTGTGCCGTCAATAAAAATAAATAATTGGCGATACAGAAAAGACAACCGCGAAACCCCGCAAATCACCTACGAATTAGCGGCAGTAAGCGATGACGAAGAAATTATAATCGGTTCCGGTTTAATGGGAAATTGCGGGCTTGTGAACAATAAACCGAAAGAATTAAAAGCTTATGCGTTTGATAGTCGTTTGAACAAGATAAACAGCCAACCGGACACAACGAAAGGAATGATTCTCGGCGATATTGCAATATATGACGGCGACGGCGTAGAGATTCCGACAACTTGCTATTATGCGCGGATAAAATTATCGGGTGATTATGATAATTATAAGTCGTTCGCGATAGTAACAAAGCCGACAATGGAAGAAGTCGTTGTTATAAATGACAATGAAGAATCGGAATCGCAACTTATAAACGCGGGCGGCGTGCTTGTTTTGGGAGTAAATAAGAGCTACGAAAAGCTTAATTCGGAGGGGCTTATAAAAACAGATACGAGCGGAAACAAGTATTTTGATATTTATTTAACCGTAAAAAAATCAATATAAGGAGATTTAAAAATGATTTTCTTTTTTAAAGCCGACGGCGAACTAATAAAAAGCGCGCCCGATACAGTATATCAAGGTAGCGCGGAAGCAAGCAGACTATACGTAGT
>CAVLAV010000351.1:0-2451 GCA_963660735.1 bacterium | reverse complement strand
TTGCCGTAACGATTTACTTTGAAGGCTTCCTGCCAGCCCCTGAACTTATCACGTTCCACGACATCTTTAACGCAACGTTTATCGCATAACTTGTGAGAGCGTTTGCAGATGCACACTGTCTCACCGTTGCGGTAGTCAATGTAAACTTTGATAGTCTCTTTGCTCTGCATATTACCTCCTGTTTCATTACGACAAAAAAACGAAGAAAAGGAATAAACCTAATCTTCGTTTTCGTCCATATATACGTTAGTATATATTTTAATTTTATTTACTTTTATTTACTTTACTTTGTCGCATTTATTCCGCAGAAAAACCGTTTTAAGCGAATATCTGTGACAGAAATAAATGAATGACTTATGATTTTTTGAGATTTAGCGATTTTTCACTGTTTTGTTATACCATCATTTTCGACAATCAAAAACGGATTTCTGATACAGAAAAACAGTGTGAGCGGTATTTCTGCTACGGAAATAGCGGTTAATCAAGGATTTCGATGTCGGTTACATCGGTTTCATACAATAGAGCATTGCCAAAACCGTCTACCACTACGCATACGGAAGCACCTTCGCCTTCGTCGTTATCGTAAGCAGTTTCTGCTACCTCCACATATCCTGTATGAGTTTCACCATTAGGCAGCGTAAAACGAATCCTACGACCATCGCTTTCTTCCATAACCTTTCCGATTTCTTCTCTTGTCATTTGTCTGCGTCCTCTCCGAGTGATATACGAATAGCGTCTCCGAGAACATCTACGATACTTACCGCCATTTCGCCTCGCTCATTCAAGTCGTCATCTCCTGCGGCGCAGGTTTCTTCGACTTCGATGTCGCAAATAGCGTCATAAATATCATCGAGTTCGTCTTCGCTTTTCTCAAACAACTCGTCACGAGACATTTTGAGTTCGGAACAGATGAAATCAACCTGTTCTTCATCAAGGTTTTTCAATGCTTCGGTTAAAACTTTTTCGTTCATTTGCCGTGCCTCCACATAATAGTAACAATCTTGCCGTTAGATGTATCGAGAACAAGTCTGCTGCCTCCCACATCGTAACATTGAGTGTTGGGCGTGTGTCCCGGACGAATTTTACCCTCGGTTAACATACGTTCAACCCTGCCATTAGGAAGTAATCTGCCGCCTACCCTGTCAAAAGCGTGATTTGAAACGCTCTTGATAGTATGACCGTCGGAAGTCTTAAACCCGATAAAACGTTTCTTAAACTTTTCCATATCTTTACGAGAAAGTCTGTGCCCGTCTCCGGGTTTCTTTCCGCTGCCCGGACCGCCGTCGGTTTCTATATTATTTATTATAACACCATCGGAAGCAGAAGTAAAACCTTTATCGTGTAGTTTTTGAAGATTTTTTGATTTTTCATCGAAAATACTTGGTATACCGAGTTCCTTCGCTATGAGTTCCAGCGACAGTTTGAAGGGCGGATATAATTCGTCGGAATTAAGTCCGTATAAGCCCGTGAAACGGCAATTAGTCATTTCTTGGGTGTCGGTAAAGGGTTCTCCGCTAAACTCCGTAGAAAGGAAGATATAAGAACGACCGTAATCGCCGCCTATATCGAGTAGCCCGACCGGAACAAGATTGTCGGGTTCGATACCGAACTCCTCTCGTGTTTCCCGTTTTGCCGCTTCTTCTGCGTCTTCCCAACTTTCAACGTGACCGCCGGGACCGCATATCTCTCCGTTGTCGGAGCGGTTTCCTACGAGAACTTGACCGTCTTTTATGACGATAACTCCTACACCCGTTGCCGATAACATATCGTCTTGGCTGTCTTTCCTATCCGATTGCAAATAATCACAATATAAAACAAGTGATTCTGTCGTGTGCGAGTAACCAACCTCTCTTATTCTGTATCTTGCCCCTCTGTTTAGGATAACTTCATTTTCGCCACTGCCAGTAATAAAGCCGTCTTCGCCCAAATCAAGAACCCTGCTTCCTTTTGGAATGTTTATACTCATAATTTCTTTTGCACAAAATGGAGTGATTTTATCATTAGCACCTTGACCATAAGAAAAGTCCTTCAAAAAGTCTTGTGAGGTTGTAGAACTTGTATACCCTTTTTCTTCAAATTCGTAACCGATCAGTTTCCTTCTAATCTCGTCTCGATTTTCAGGTATTAACCAAGCATCATATAAAGATTCATTACCTTTCAAAGAGTTCGAAAGGTAATCTTGAAGTCCCGTTTCTTCAAAAGCCTTACTTGTAACTGCCATACCAGAATCTCTCATTACGTGCATATCGCTCTTAATGGGTGCAGTTTTTGAAAAGGCATATTGTAGCCCGGCATCAATCTCTTTGGCTTTTCCTTCAAGTTTTTTACCATCTCGTAATCCTTCATTTACTGCCACATAGCCATAGTTTTGATAATCATAAATTGCCTTACTTGTATTTGCTTTATGTGGTTCAATTTCGGTGGTGCACTCATCTGGTGTTTTGGTACCAA
>CAVLAV010000350.1:0-2458 GCA_963660735.1 bacterium | reverse complement strand
GATAATGAGTTTGCAAATGTGAATTCGATAGCAATGTGTTGTGCTTTATCTTGTATGATACAAGCGAATGAATTTTTTGAAAATCGCAACAGGTGGACATGCGTATTTCTGATTCCCGTTTTGATTGTGATTGGGGCGACGCAAAGCAGAAAAGCATTGTTGTTTTTGATAGTTGGTGTATTTTCGGCTTTTATTGTAAAGAATCAGAATGAATCTTTTGTTAAAAAGTTTGGAAAAATTATACTTGGATGCGCTGTTGCCGCTTTAATAATCTATGGACTTTTGCAGTTGGAAATATTTTCCGGGATTAAACAGCGTATGCAGACAATGTTTAATTCGTTTACTGGAAACGGAAAAGCGGATCATTCGTCTTTAATACGTGAAAAAATGATTGAAATCGGATGGAATGAATTTACGGAACACCCAATTAGGGGGATAGGAATTGCAAATTCTTATTTTATCACGGATAAATATTTGGGATGGAAGACATATTTGCATAATAATTTTATTGAATTGTTATCATGTGGCGGCATTTTTGCTTTTGTATTTTACTATGCAATTTATGTGTATCTATTTTATAACTTGTGGAAATACAGAAACGCCGATAAAAAACAAGCGATGCTTTTTGCAATATGGCTTTTAATAATGTTGGTTTTAGATTACGGAAAGGTCAGTTATTCTTCAAAAACGCAAAATTTTTATCTTATGATCCATTTCGTAAATATTCAGAATTTAAAGAAAAAGGCGACAGAGCAAGCAAATGAAAATCAAAAATTATGTGAAAAAGATCCAAAAATATATCACGGACAAAGATTATCGTCTGTTGTTTAATGCCGGCAGAGGAAAATACGATAAGTTGCCGGATAAAGAATACCTGGAGAAAATATTTAAAGCTTGTATGGGATATGCTCTAAACTTGGAGAATCCGCAAACATTCAATGAAAAATTGCAATGGCTGAAACTTTATAATCGAAATCCGGCATATACCGTTATGGTAGATAAATACAAAGTGCGCGATTACATTAAAGAAACAATAGGCGAAGAATATCTGATTCCTTTGCTTGGCGTCTGGGATAGAGCCGACGATATTGATTTTGATGCGTTGCCGAATCAGTTTGTTCTGAAATGCAACCATAATTCCGGGTTGGGCATGTATATTTGCAAAGATAAAAGTAAGCTGACGCAGAAGGAAATTAAAGTAATCCGAAAAAATCTGACGAAAGGATTACAACAGGATTATTATCTGACAGGAAGAGAATGGCCTTATAAAAATGTTCCGCGAAAAATTATTGCGGAAAAATATATGCAGAACGATGCCGGTGGCTTGACTGATTATAAAGTACATTGTTTTAACGGCAAACCCGAAATAATTCTTGTGTGTAAGGACAGATTTACCGAATCAGGATTAACAGAAGATTTTTTTTCTGTAGATTGGAAACACTGTGATATAAGACGACCGGCACACCCTAACAATGCTTCAGAAATAGAAATTCCGGCAAAACTGGAAGAAATGCTGAATATCGCCCGAAGATTTTCGGAAAGAACGCCGTTTTTGCGCGTTGATTTCTATAATATAGGTAACGAGGTATATTTTTCAGAACTAACATTTTTTCCGGCTTCCGGGTTTGAAAAATTCATCCCTACCGAATGGGATTATACATTCGGTTCTTGGTTAGATTTTTCTAACCGCACCATTAACGCTTAACATTTTGTATATATTTATATTCGTATAGTATAGTATATAAATATAAAATAAACTGCAGGAGGAAATATCATGCAAAAAAAAGTAAGTAGTATGGCAAATTCGTCATACGGCAAAGTTAAACGGTTGTTATTGATTTTCACGATTGTAAGTTTCGTGTTGTCTATAACAACTATGTTTGGGAGCTTGCTCAAGAGTCGAGCAAGTGGAGACAATGAGGTGGTAACGGGAATGACTATATCCGGAACGGATTATGTTGTAACCTCAGTAAAAAACTACGATATTGCTCCCGGCATTACAGAAAGTGCATTTGTTACAAATACGTTAAACGGTGATCATCAGAATGTCGGTTTTGCCATGACCATTGACGTAAGTAATCAGTATGCTACAATCGCGGCAGGATACGGCAATTACGATCCGGCGCAAAACGGTTGGGAAATGAGCCCGATTTCAAGTCAAGTACAAGAGTATGAAAATACTCATGCAGGAACAAATGTTGTCGGCGGCGTTAATGCAAGTTTATTCAATATGTCTAACGGTTGCCCGGTAGGCACTTTGATTATGCAAGGAGTAACATATAATTCCGGCGCCGAGTCGCATCCCTTTTTAGCGGTATTTTCAGACGGTTCCGTTGCTGTGTTCGGAACAGAAAACAGCGGTATATCGATTGCTGAAGCGGAAAGAATTCAGAGTGAGCGTAAAGGCAGTTCAGTTACGGTTGTAGAAGCTGTTGCCGGGTGGTGTATGCTGATAGAC
>CAVLAV010000349.1:0-2475 GCA_963660735.1 bacterium | reverse complement strand
CATAATCTCTGCCGGCTATGTCGTAGACTCACAGTCGGCAAAAACTGTCGAAAATTCTATCAAGAGCATAAAGAACTTTGCGGTAAAGACTCTTGGTTCAATCGGAATCGGGTTCTCCCTTTTGAAGTTTAACACTCTGATAGAAGAATATGCGCTGATACAGCAGAAAATCAAAAATGCTACGCAGGGCATAGTAGATCAGAAAGACGCACAAGAACTGTTGCAGAAAGCGGCGAGCGCTTGCAGGTCAAGTTACTCGGATATGGCAACTACCGTTACGGGGTTACTCAACTCTCATAACAGGCTGTTCACTTCGGTAGAAAAGACCACAGAGTTTGCCGAACTTATGCACAAAGCATTTAGAGCGTCGGGCTTGTCGGCTTCCGAAACGGCTTCGTTAGCGTCGTCTATGACGAGTGCTTTCACGACCGGCAAGGTATCGGCAAGTCAGTTTTCATCGCTTATGCAGAAAACGCCGCAGATTGTAAAATATCTTTCGGAGACGCTCGGAATAACCGAATTACAGGTTAAGGCTCTCGGAACGGCAGGTAAACTCACATCTACGCAGTTATATCGGGCTTTACAGGAAAATTCAGACGCAATCAATAATTCCTTCGGGCAAGTTAAATTGACGGTTACAGACGCTATTACAAGCATTAAATCACAGTTTACGGAATGGATTTACAAACTAAACGAAACCTACCACATCACGGACAAGGTTGCAAGGCTAATGCTCAACGTTTTTACGAGAATAAAATCGTTTACGGAGCGGTGCATAGCGAACTTGGAAAAGATGTCCTCCAAACTCGGAGGAATGGAGAATACGTTAAAACTCATAGTAGTCGGTATAGGTTCAATAGCGGGTGCTGTTTCTTCAATCAAACTGTTTGCAAAAATACAAGCAGGAACGACAGGAATACAGAAACTCGCAGGCATTATCACAAAGGCGAGCGGTGCGGCGGCAAGCGGAGCAAGTGCAGCAACAGGCTTCGGTGCGGCGATTAAAACCGTAGCGAGCGCGGCTGCGAAAGCGTGCCCGTATGTGTTGCTTGTTATAGTGGCAATAGCGTCGCTGATATTGGCTGTCGAGGATTTGGTAAATTTCTTCAATGGAAATGATAGCGTTATCGGTGGGCTATTCAAGAAAATGGGAGTTGACGCGGACGGGCTGAAAGAGAAGATTACAAATATAATCAAGTCGATTAAGTCGATTGTCGGCAGTGCAATTAAGTTAATCGTACAAGCACTTGCGCAAGTAGCGCAGGTTATGAGCGGTGTTCTTGCCGTAAAAATAAACTTGATTGTTTCGATACTCGACAAACTAATGCCGATGATACAGACCATAGTTGATAGTCTAATGCCTGTAATAATGAAAATACTCGAAGCGTTGTCCGTTGCAATAAATAAGATTTTAGGTAGCATAATGGAGGTTGTCTCCGTTGTTATCGACCTTGTTGTTTCGTTGCTGGATTCGCTTTGGGTGGCAATCGAACCGATAATCGACACGATAAGTATGTTGTTGGAATTGATAACTCCGATTATGGACATACTTACGCCGATAGTTCAGATACTGCTAAAACTCTTGCAGGCAATTCTTGTTCCGATATGCGAAATCTTGAAAGTAGCCTTCAACCTTGTAGGTTCTATAATAAGTGTATTAGTAAATCTCTTAAATACAATATTGCGACCGATTATCGACATAATAGTCGGAGTTTTGGACGCATTGCAGCCGGTGATGGACGTTCTACTTGACTTGGTAGATAACATCTTGAATCCGATGATGACGATTTTCAAAGCACTGTTTGAGCCTATCAATACACTCATAGATACGTTGAGAGACTTGCTCAACGGAGTCTTGGAGCCTATAAGTGAGTATTTATCGTTGGCGGCGCAAACCCTTACAGGCGTTTTAGGAGGCGCAATTAAGTTCATATTGGCTCTTTTGCAGCCGATAATAAAAATAATCACGGGAATTTACAATGTAGTTTCAAAGGTTATTTCGTGGATTTCAAGCGCAGTAAGTAAATACGTCTCAAAAATCGGTAGCGCAATCAAAAAACTACTCACGGGACCGATTGGCAGTATCATCACCGTATTAAAGCAAGTCATCAATTTCATATCAGGCGTGTTCAGCGGAGATTGGAAAAAAGCGTGGAAAGCATTAGGAAATATTCCTATCGCAATCATCAACGGTATCATAAGCGGCTTCGAGTCGCTACTGAACTACTTTGTAGATGCCATAAACGCCATCACGGGTGCGTTATCGTCCTTGTGGACTTGGATAGGTATTCCTGCAATACCTGAAATACCGCAAGTCAACTTCGGACGCATTGCTTACCTTGCGAAAGGCGGATATATCGAAAAGGATAAACCTACTCCGGTAGTCATAGGCGATAACAAGGAAGAAGGCGAGATAGTTTCGCCTATCAGTATGATGAGAGAAACAATGCTTGACGCTTTGGCAACCTTTATGAG
>CAVLAV010000348.1:0-2496 GCA_963660735.1 bacterium | reverse complement strand
GAATATCGCTGTTACGTATAAGCCACCGCGCCACTATAACTTTTTGCTGATTGCCGCCCGAAAGGTTTTTAAGAGCCTGTTCGATAGACGGAGTTTTTGTTTTGAGTTTTTCGTTCTCCGCAGTAGCGTCCTCTTTGATTTGTTTATCGCTTATAATGCCGTACTTTACGTATTTATCGATCGACGCAAGCGCGGTGTTTTCCGCAACGGACTTGTCAAGCATAAGTCCGTAACGCTTTCTGTCCTCGGATAAGTATCCTATACCGAGGTTTACCGCGTCTTTCGGCGACTTTATTCTCACCTGCTTGCCGTTTACGAAAATCTCGCCGTCGTCGATAGGATCCGCGCCGAATATCGCCCTTGCAACCTCGGTTCGACCCGCGCCCATAAGTCCCGAAAAACCGAGAATCTCACCCTTGCGGAGTTTAAAACTTACGTCTTTTATCTGGTTGCCGAAGCAGAGATTTCTGACTTCGAGCACCACCGGGGCGTCGTCGGGAACTTCGCTGTGAGTTTTGGGGTCTTCGTAAACCACTCTGCCTATCATCATGTTGATGATTTCGTCTTTGGTTACGGCTCCGGAATCGACCGTTCCCACGTACTCGCCGTCGCGCATTACGGTTATGCGATCGGATATCCGCTTTATTTCGTCCATTCGGTGCGAAATATAAATCATTCCTATACCTTTGGACTTTAAATCCGCCATAATGGCGAATAATTCTTCTATTTCGGTCTGAGTAAGCGCGGCGGTCGGTTCGTCGAGAATAAGAATTTTACAATCTCTCGAAATCGCCTTGGCTATCTCTACCATCTGCTGTTTACCTACGGTCAGCCTGCCGAGTTGAGTTTTAGGGTCGATCCTGATGCCGATTTTATCAAAGATTTTTTGCGTTTCGCTCACCATTTCGGCGTCTTTAAGCCAAAACCCTTTTTTAATTTCCCGCCCTATAAATACGTTTTGCGCAACGGTAAGATCGTTCATCATATTCAGTTCCTGATGAACCATACTCACGCCTAAATCTTGCGCTTCGCCGATATTTTTTACGGCATAAGGACTGCCGTTGTAAAATATCTCGCCGCCGTCAAGCTGATAGATGCCCGTAAGCACTTTCATCAGCGTTGACTTGCCCGCGCCGTTCTCTCCCACGAGCGCGTGAATCTCTCCCGCACGAAGATCAAAGTCTACGCCTTTTAACGCGTGTACCCCGTGAAATCGCTTGGAGATTCCCTTCATTTCAAGCAACACACTCATTTCCCTTTTTCCCTTTTGCTTTTTTTGTCGACTCTTTTGCTTTCGACTATTTGATTATAACTCATTTCGTCCGTGATTTCAATAGCCTCGACTGTCGCAAATTTTTCACAAAAAAAACAATAGCAAAAATTGACGATTCTTATAAACAAAAATCGCTATCGCAAAAATTGCGAAAAATTTTTCGCAAAAAAAGTAAGTAATTTTTGCAAAAAGACTTGAATTTTCGCGCGCGCAATGATATAATAGTGATAACGAGTTACATTGATAGACGAGGGAAAAGTGATGAATAATAACGAACATCGCCCCGATTCGGCGGAGCGCAGCCATTATACGCTGCAAAAAAGCAAACCGTTAAGACTAAAACACGCGCGTAGTATACGCGGGCAAACTGAAACGCACTCCGCAATGGAACGAAACCTGGCACAAACATAATTTTCTCGAAGTAATCTTCGTTACGACGGGGACGGGAAAAGTGCAAATCGCGGACGAAAAGTACTGCGTAAAAGCTGGTGATATGGTAGTTTATCCGCCAAACGCCGAGCATAAAGAATATACTCACTCTAAACTCGGTATAGAATTAGCGTTTTTCGCCGTTACGGGTCTGAAAATACCCAACCTGCCCACCAACAACCTCCTGCCGCCCGATACTTGCCCGCTTATAGCAAGCGGCAACGACAAAGGCAGGTTCGACTGGCTTTTTAACGCCGTTTTGAGAGAAGTTAAAAATTCGCAAGAGCCGTACAGCGAAATGATGGCGGACTTTTACGTGAAAATATTGCTTACGGAAATTTTACGCAAAAAAGGCGTAGAGGAAAATTCGCTCGTAAAAAACGCCGCTTTTTCGGAAATTTACGACTATATTTACAAGCATTACGCCGAAATAAATTCTATAGACGATATTTGCAAAGCGCTTTTTATAACGAACTACTACGTATCTCACGTATTTAAAAAGTATACGGGAATATCGCCTATGCAATACGTTACGAAATGCCGCATAGCGCACGCAAAAAAATTGCTTGACGAAACCGAACTTACCGTTCGCCAAATATCCTCGCAATGCGGTTACGACGAAACGACCAACTTTTTCAGGAATTTCAAACGCAGCGAAGGTATTACCCCGACGGAATATCGTCAAAAATCAAAAGTCCCCGTTTCCGATTGAGCGTCAGCGAAATATCCCACCATATAAGTGAAAAAGTATATTGTCTTACGGAAACTCACCCTCCCGGGAGTTTGCTTCGCTG
>CAVLAV010000347.1:0-2501 GCA_963660735.1 bacterium | reverse complement strand
TTATTAAACTCTTTAAATGGGTCTACGAGTACGTTGCCGTTATCTCCGTATGAAGTAACGCCGATAGTTTTTCCCTTATAACTCACGATAGCGTAGAAATCGTCATATTTAATACCGCTATATTCGTCAACGTAAAGCAATTCTTCGGCTCCGTTTTTCAGAAGTTTTTTATAGAACAACTTAATCGAAGAGGTTTTACCCGTACTGTCTTTGCCCCATAGTGCAATAATTTTCATTTTGTTTTACTCCATTATTTTTTATTTATTTATATTTCCGTTAGTACAATGTACAACGTAGTTACCTGTACCGGAGTTCCACCCGCTTGACTTAGATATGGCATTCCATTGTTCAATAGTCCCCTTAAATTCTATATATACAAGTTTGCTACAGCCTTCAAACGCAGAAGATTCTATGCTCGTTACGCTGTCAGGTATGGTTACGCTTATAATTTTGCTACAACCAAAAAAGGCATTACTCTTTATTTCTGTCGTTTCATCAGGCAACACTAATTCGACGGCAATTTCTTTTCCGTTTATATATAAATTTTCAGGTGTGGTATCGTTGTTTAATAAACCGTCAAGACCTTCTATTTTGCACCAAGAAGTCAAATCTCCGTCGTAATATATGCTTGTAAGATTGCTACTAAACGCATATTTTTCTATTTTTTCAATGCTTTTTGGTATATTTACGCTATCAAGTTTACTGCAGTTGTAGAAAGCAAGCAGCCCTATGTTAGTTACGCCGTTCCCTATGGTTAAGTCTGTAAGTTCGCTAATGTCTTTATCCATAACTTTAAGAATAGCGATTGCTTTATCCGGTTCGTTGACAACAGCTTTAAGTTTACCTATATTGAGCAAAACTTTTGCCTTGGACGCTTCTTCCATACTGAACTGACTTGCCGTTAAAATCTCGCTTGCGTTGGCGTAAATTATATCGAGAATATTGAAGCATGCGGAGTAGTTGCTACGCCTTACGTTGAGCATATCAAGTTTACTTTTCAACGCCGAAATCTTGCGGTATAAGTCGTTTATCAAGCGTTCGTTATCTTCATTGAGCATTTTTTCGTCGAGTTCGGAAAGGTCGTTTTCAAGACCTTTGATTTCCTTTTCAAGACGTTTTTCCTGCTGCTCGAAAGTCGTCTTTATTTCTTTCAATTCGTCAAGACGAGCATACAATCTACGCTTCGACCAAGAAAGTTTTTTAGCCTTGACTTCCTCTTCGTCAATGTAGTCGATTTCGCCGTCGGCGATTGCTTTGAACGAATCGAGATAATACAATAAATCGTCAGCCGCTTCGACAAGACGGTTGGTATAATCTTGTTCGAGAGCCTTTTTTACGTTTGCAAGACACAAGCCGATTTTGTCGTTGACCATAGTCAAATCTTCGTCGCCCGTGAAGATAATTCCGCTAAGCCCGTCCGCAGCGTTCGCCAAAGAATCGTAAACTTCCTTAACGGTATCTTTGTCAAAATTTTTGCCGTACTTGCCCTTTTCGATTCTATACAGGAACGCTTTCATTTCCTGCATAAGTTCGTCTTTAACTTGATTATTGTTTTTTACCGAAGGCGTATATTTTTTCATAACCGATCTCCTCATCAATCCTTTGTGTATAAGCCGTTCTCTCTATAGAATTTGAGCGCGGACAGTAAATATTCTTTTTGCGTTGTTCCCTCTTTTGCAAAGAACGCATTAAGTTTCGCTTTGTTTTCGTCCGATTTATGTCTTATACGGTTAAGCGTAGTCCATATTTCAGAAGCATACCATGCGTCTTCTGCATTAAGTCCCGCCTGCATAAATCTTACAATCGGCAAGGCTTCGACTACCGACGGCTCGCCGTTGTCGTTTTCCTTATATACGCGCGGCATAAACGTCGTAAACGAACCGTTTTCGTTACGCTTTTTAAGCAGATAACGATTGCCTATTCTCGCGCGCTCGACTATCTTCATATATTCGCGGAAATCAATCAAGAACTTTTCGTTTTCGTGCATAAGCCCGAATTTGTGTATAAGATTATCTTCCACGTTGGAATAAATCATTGCCGCAGCCGGAACGTAATCGTCGTCGGTTGTTGCATTTGATATAATGTTTTCAGCCGTGAGCGTTAAAGAGTCAACAGTAGATTCCTGCGCGCCGTCGCGGAGCGGTAACATTTCCTGAATTTTCTCGTCGAGTTCGGAGGATAAACTTTTACCGAATTCGTCGAGTTGTTCGTTTATGTATTGCATTACCGTCGAAACTGTCGCGCGACGATTGTTTTCAATCTGCTCGGCAATTTTTCTTTCGCTTGCGTCTTTACTGCGTGCTTCCGCCGCTGCGATTTCTTCAGACATTTTCTTTAAGATTTCCGTTTGAAACTTTTCTATATCTTCACGAAGTTTAACCGTTTCGCCGTCATCGTCCGAATCATCCTCGTCATCGTTTTCAGTCGTTTCGTTTATTCTGTCGCGAATAAGCTCAAGGTCTTCTTCATTGACGTGAACGCCCGCTACGGTAAGATTGGCG
>CAVLAV010000346.1:0-2501 GCA_963660735.1 bacterium | reverse complement strand
GTCGTAGTGCATACCTATTATTATTTGTTTATCCGACTTTCCCTTTTTGGTAACCACTATATTTTCGGAAACGACTTCCGCCTTGGTATACGTGCCGCTTTCGTCCTCCACAAAATCCCAGCCGTGGGTCAATTTAGTTAATTTATAAGTTTTATCGTCGGTCGTGTAACTTTTCGTTGCGGAAAATTTATTTTCGAGGTCTGCATCCTTTAAAACGTATTGAGAAAAAGATACTTCCTCGTACTTAATATCTTCCGTAGTATAACCCGCTTCCGTAAGGGTAAAGTGTATCCATTTTTGAGTAAGTTCAAAGTTTTCGCCGTTAAGGCAATCGCGGTCAGACAAAACTTTATCTATATATTGCAGTTTTTTATAGCTTTCCGCACCGTAATTCACGGGTTCTTCGGCAACGATTTGCTTTGGGTCGTCTGCGGAAGATTTAGAGGTTTCGCCCATAGCGTCGCACGCCGTGGCGGCAAATACGCAACCCGCAAGTAAAGAGGCAGTAAGAGTAAGCGAGAGAAAATTTTTCATTTGAGTAATGCTCCTTAAAGTTTAATTACGTGCATAATTATACACTTGTAATTTTTCAAAGTCAAGCATTTTTACTCATAGAAATAAATATTTTTAAAAAATATGCAATATAATGAATATTTTATTGCATAAAGTGTTATTTTATGAATATTTTTTAAATTTTAATATTATACAGTACTTACTGCATATTATACAAATGACGATTTTTACGTAAAAAAACGGGGCGGTGAAACCGCCCCGCAAATTTTAATTTTTATTTTTACTTAATCCATTCTTTAAACTGCTTGTTAAGCGGATTGTATTCGTAAATAAGTCCGCCTATTACCGACGCGGAAAAATCTTCGTGCAAATATCCGAGTACGGGTTCGCAAGCGTCGTTTATAAGTTTGTTGGCAAGCGTGGGAGTTTCCCCGCTCTTGGTAACGTCTTTATAACGCCCGTCCTCGTTAAGCGCGTGAACCGAGCCGAATACCGCTACTACTACGCCCAAATAAACGGCAAGGTTAAAGCAAAGACCTAAAATATTGTCTATTACCTTTAACGCCTTAACGTGCTTTACGGAATAGACGACGGGCAAAAACACCGCCTGAACTATCCACTTTACGATAAAGTACGCTATTACGTAGCCGATTATGAACGAAAGAATACCGAAAGGTATAAACGCGATTATCTCGGCGGCGAAACGATAATGCTCGTCGGTTAAAATCGTGCCGAGGTTGGTGGATACTTCGCCGAAGAAACTACGCACCCCGTCCGACATATAAGCAAGCCAACCGAAATGCCGCATAAGCATATACAGTCCGAAACAAAGTCCCGCTCCGCCCGCGACCGCAAGCAGCGTTCTTACTATGCCGAACACGAAGTTACGCGTAAAACCGAACTTCACGCTCGCCCATATAACGCACGCAAGTATCGCAAGTAAAAATATATCTACCAGAAAATACATACCCGCTCCTATTTATTATTTCTCATTGTACTATTTATATAATATCACTATTCGCGTTTTATGTCAATATTTTTAACCGAAAAAAAGTTTATTTAACGCCGTTTTGTGTCGCGTTCGGCTTATAACCGTCTTTAAGCGACACTATTTCGGAGAGTACGAGTTTGCCGTTTTCGGTCAATTTTTTATAATAGCCTTTACGCATAAGTTGGAAACTCGTTCCGTCGGCAACCTCCGCAAGGTATTTTTCGGCTTTGCCGTTGAAAATATGAACGCTGTCGTAATTCATTCTTTCGGAAAAATCCTGTCCCGCGTATTCGGCGTCCTTTAAAAGATAATCGTACTTTCTTATCTCGCAGTCCACGCAGTCCTCGGCGTTCACCCAGTGGATAACGCCCTTTACCTTTATTCCGCTCGTATCGCTGCCGCTCCTCGACGAAGGCTCGTAAGAACATTTAAGTTCGGTTACTTCGCCGTTTTCGTCCGTTACGACCTCGTCGCACTTAATTATGTACGCGTTTTTAAGGCGAACGTAGCCGCCGACTTTAAGACGGAAATATTTTGGCGGAGGATTAAGCGAAAAGTCCTCTTTATCTATCCAGATATGCTTGGAAACGGTGATTTTACGCGTTCCAGCCGCCTCGTCGTTGGGATTTATCTCGAAATCTTCTTCCTCGGTCTTATCGGGGAAGTTGGTTATGGTTACTTTGAGCGGCTCAAACACAGCCATAGCGCGCTCGGCGTGCAGGTTGAGATAATCTCTTATAAAATGCTCGAAATAACTTATCTCTATTTCGGAATTAGCCTTTGCCACGCCTATCGCTTCGCAGAAGTTTTTAAGTGCCTGCGCGGGTACGCCCCTTGCGCGGAGTCCCGTCAGAGTGGGCATACGGGGGTCGTCCCAACCCGTAACCGCGCCGTCCTCCACGAGTTTTTTAAGATAACGCTTGCTCATTACCGTGTTGGTAATGTTAAGCCTTGCAAATTCTATCTGACGAGGTTTATGCGTAACGCCAGTATTTTC
>CAVLAV010000345.1:1790-2502 GCA_963660735.1 bacterium | reverse complement strand
GGGCAAAGGCTTTCAAGGCTTATTACGAGGCGTTTATCTCACTCATTAACACGATTACCGCCACTTATACGGGCAACGTTAATAAAGACGTGTTCCTTGCGCGCGCAAGAAAATACGGCGGTTGTCTGGAGTGCGCGCTTTCTTCCGAGGACGTTCCCGCCGCCGTTTACGAAAACTTGCTCGAAAGCGTGAACGAGGCTTTGCCGCTCGTACACAGATACGTTGCCGACAGAAAGAAAACGCTCGGTTTAAAAGAGTTGCATATGTACGATTTGTACGTTCCGCTCGTTGAAAACGCCGATATAAAACTCGATTACGAAGAGGCGTTTAAACTCGTTAAAAAAGGACTTGCCCCGTTGGGAGAAGACTACGGCAAACTTTTGCAAAGGGCGCACGACGAAGGTTGGATGGACGTTGAGGAAACCGACGGCAAGCGTAGCGGCGCGTACAGCGTTTGCGTTTACGGTTTAAAGCACCCCTACGTACTTTTAAACTATCAACCGACGAGCCACGACGTGTTTACCATAGCGCATGAACTCGGACACTCTATGCACTCGTATAAGTCCGACGCGGTGCAACCAAAAGCCAAAGCCGACTACAAAATTTTCGTAGCGGAAGTCGCAAGTACGGTAAACGAGGTCTTGCTCCTTAAATATTTGCTTAAAAATTCTACGGATAACAAACTTAAGAAGTTCCTGTTGTCCTACTATAT
>CAVLAV010000345.1:0-1743 GCA_963660735.1 bacterium | reverse complement strand
GGCGAATATCTTAAACTTAATAAAAAATATTACGGCGAAGCGGTTATTTCCGACGACGAAATTTCCTACGAGTGGGCGAGAATACCGCATTTTTATACCGCGTTCTACGTTTACAAATACGCTACGGGTATAATAAGCGCAATCTCCATTGCGGAACGCATTTATAACGAGGGCGAAAACGCGGTTAAAGATTACTTTAAATTCTTGTCGTCTGGCGGGTCGGACAGTCCCGTGGAACTTTTGAAACTCGCGGGAGTGGATCTTACCAAAAAAGACGCATATAAGGCGGCTATGAAGTCGTTTGAGGACGCTTTGACCGAATTTGAAAGTCTTTAACCGAGGGTGAATTTATGCCACAGACAAGGCAAGGCGTTTTGCCTTACAATCTCGAAGCCGAACAGTCCGTTTTAGGCTCGATACTCATAGATATGGAGTTGCAGTACGAGATAGTTTCCAAGTTAAAGGAAAGCGATTTTTATCTCGAGGCGCATAAACTTATATTCGCGTCTATTTTCTCGCTCAACGCCAAAAACCGCCCCGTAGACGTAGTAACGCTTTCGGACGATATGGAAAAGTGCGCCACGCTCGAAAAAGCGGGCGGTATGGACTACATAACCGAACTTGCGAAGTCTACTCCTTCGGCGGCAAACTATCAATACTATCTGGATATAGTCAAGCGCGATTCTACTTTGCGTAAACTTATCCGCAGTGCGGACGATATAATAAAAGACGCGCAGAATTCTTCCGACCATTTAAAGTCGGTCGCTTTTGCCGAAAAGAGCGTTTACGATATATCCGAGCAACTCGACAATTCCACGCTTACAAACCTCGTAGGCGAGTTTTCGGGAATACTTAAAAAATACGAAAGCATACAAAAAGATAAAAACTTCTTCCAGGGTATAAAAACGGGCTTTACGGGTCTTGATAACCTTACCAACGGACTGCACGCGGGCAACCTCGTTATTCTGGCTGCTCGTCCGTCCATAGGTAAAACGACTTTCGCTATGAACATAGTCGAAAACGTTGCCATACGCGAAAAAGCCGTTTGCGCGGTATTCGCGCTCGAAATGACCAAAGAGGAACTCGGACAGAGAATGATTTGTTCCGTTTCCAACGTTTCCAACCAGGACGCGGTAAAGGGTAACCTTAAAGACGACGACTGGCAAAAACTGTGGGAGGCGCAAAAAGTTCTTAACGATACCAAAATTTACGTAGACGATACCTCTATGACGACTTGTCCAGAAATTTTGTCCAAGTGCCGCAGGCTTAAAAGCCGCGAGGGCAGACTCGATCTTATCGTCGTGGACCATATCCAACTTATGAACGCCGTAAAGAGCAGCGACAGCCGTCAGCAGGAAGTTACGGAAATTTCCCGCGGACTTAAAATGATCGCTAAGGAACTCGACGTCCCCGTACTTGCCCTTTCGCAGTTGTCCCGTCAGATAACGGGCAGAAAAGGTATGCGCCCCATGCTTTCGGACTTGAGAGAGTCGGGCGCAATAGAGCAGGACGCGGACATAGTTATGTTTATACACCGTCCCGACCTCGCCGCGGAAGACAAAGAAGTTGAACAAGGCAAAGTCAAAAAGAACGTTGCGGAAATAATTCTTGCCAAAAACAGGGCGGGCGAATGTAATTCGTTCGAGGTGCTTTTCAAAGGCGAGCGTTCCAAGTTTATCAATATGCCCGCCGATTACGTTGCGGATATGCAGGTTCCGTACAGTAAAAAAGACAGGCAAAGGG
>CAVLAV010000344.1:0-2517 GCA_963660735.1 bacterium | reverse complement strand
AATCTTGCAACGGTAAAGGAATGGGTAAAACTCAAACGAAGTCGCTATGAAAAACATCATAACGATACGCTGCAATTATACGGGTATGACAGTAAGCGATACGGTCTTTGTTATCGCGACGGACTGAAAACGAGTTACATATTCGATGTGCTTTCAACTTACGCACAACTCTATTTTATCTATGTAATTCAAAGTAGTCTGATTGTGGCGAATTACTCAATCCGTGAAGATAATCGACTTATAGACGGCGGAAACTTTCCTGTTTGGTCAACCGATTTCTTCTCCAAGACTTCCCGCCCGTCAAGACACGCCCATATTCTCGACTTCGATGTTCTAAGACTCGGCAAGAAGGTTTTAGAGAATAACCCCAACGCCGGAAGTTTTGAGTTCGGAGTGGTGGCAATTACCGAAGTAGGAAAAGAACGCGGCAACAATCTTGAACTGAAAGAAGTCAAAAAAGGCACGGAAGAAACCAATCAGAAGAACGACTTGTTTAACTCGTGGCTGAAAATGTGTAGGCACTCGGCAACGGTTGACAACTATCCGTTCATCAAAGTTTTTACCGACGAACAAAGACCTTCTTCATGGGGCGCGGATGCGAGAGAACTTTGCGACATTGTTCATATCGTTTCGTCAGGAAATACTCGCCTTGCCTTGCCGTTTTTCACTATCGAGGAAATGGTCAATGAATGGCTTTTTAATCGGTTTATGAACTTATACGCGGACTTTCGCTTTAATCGAGGCGACAATACATTGCTCATCTATCTCATAAAACAGATAACGGCTTTCGTATATAAACGCAACATTGTTGCTTACAACAACTATGGTTACAGCATATCCAATATCGAGAAAGAACGCGGCACTATGGACGGTAAAACGGAAAAGAAAAAGTATTACCTTATGCACAAAAAGATTTACAGTCAAAGATTTTCGACCGACTGTTTCTCTGACTACTTCAACGATATAGCGAAAAATACAAAAATAGGACTGAACGACTATATGGAATATCAAACTGAAAAAGCAACCGTAACGGAACTGAAAATGCAGAACAGTTATTTTATCAACGCATTGTATAAGAATGCCGACTCCGAATAGAGTTCTGCGAAAACATAATTGAAATGGCGTCGGCATCTCTTTTACAAAAAGGAGGTCAAAATGCCATACGGCGAAGCGAAAGTTTACTTTGACGGATCGCATTACATAGCAATCCCTCATACTACACGACCGACAAAAATACGTCTAAAACAGCCAGAAGAAAAGATTGTTGTCGTTTACAAGGTTGAAGAAGAAAACGGCGTAGAACACGATTTCGTGCCTTCTGATAGCGAAATTGAGATTGTTCAATCTCCCGAAGCGTGCATATCAACAGAAGTGGAGAACGATCCGTCTTCTTCTCGACCGAAAGCACGAGAAATGACCAGGAAAGAACTCTTTGAAGAACTATACGAAAAGTCCAAAGAAATGCGTAAAGGAGAGCGTAAAAAGTTTATCGTAAACGGTATGAACGAACACTTTCCGAATAAGGAAAGAACCGAAGAATACGTTACGAAAAACCTTGAACGCAAACTAAGAAATATGATATGCAGACGCATACGATTGTGGCGAAAGATTCACCTGCAAAAGTTCAACTATTTTTGCACTTTCACCTACGATAGTAAGAAGCATACCGAAGAATCTTTTCGCAAATCATTAAAGAGTTGCCTGAGTCATTTTTGTTCGCGTAAAGGCTGGAAATATATCGGTGTTTGGGAGCGTTCTCCCGAGAAAAAACGACTGCACTTTCACGGTGTTTTTTACATACCGGAAGGCACTATTCCCGACAATATTCCCGTCAACGATTATAATCTTAGAACGCAAAGACGGCAGATTAGGTATCAAAATCCATACTTTAACTCCCGTTTCGGTCGTTCTGACTTTGAGGAAATAAATACAGAGGCGGACTTGTCCGAAATGATGAGATACATTATGAAGTATATGGAAAAGACAGGCGAAAGGCTTGTCTATTCCAAAGGACTACCGCAGTTTTTTATCTCGGATATTATGGACGATGATATAGCCGGTCCTATCGGTTTGGAAGATAAAAAGTTGTTGCTTTTTGACGACTTTACTTGTTGGGACGAAGGTTGCTATATGGGCAAAGTTTCGCCCGAAGTAATAGCACAAATGCGCAAAGTAAACTAATGAAAAAATAAACGTGATACAAGGCTTAAAAATAAGAGTCACGCACGACGGATAAAGGCGAAGGACAGCAAGCGGTTTAGCGGCTGCCTCGCCTTCCGTTCGTGCCCTTATTTTCCGCGTATAGTTTAGTGAATTTAGTTCGTGTGGCGTGTGCTTGTCTGGCGGAGCGAAGCGACGCCACTTGTTCAAGACAAGCACACGCCACACAGCCATTAGGGGGTTAAAGAATGGTTTTAGGTGGGGTAAAATATAACTTAAAGGAGACACAAAATGAAATATAGAATTTGGTTTGAAGAATGGCTTACGCACTATATCAAACCGTCAAGTAAACAACGG
>CAVLAV010000343.1:0-2535 GCA_963660735.1 bacterium | reverse complement strand
GTATATGAGTTTAATCATAGAAGAAACCTCCGTTTTGTTCTATCTATATTGTAAACTATATTTAAAAATTTTTCAAGGACTTTTTAAAAAATTTTGAGTTTTTTTTAATTTTTTTGCAAACCGCTTAAAAACGCCTTGATTTTTTGAGTGCCTTTGACGATATCGTCCGTCCCGAGCGAGTAGGAAAGTCTTACGCAGTTATCGTTGCCGAAAGCCGCACCGGGAATAACCGCGACGCCGAAATCGAGCAAAGCCTTGGCAAAAGACTTGCTATCAGAAATAATCTCGCCTTTATAACCGCGCCCGTAAAACGCCGAAACGTCGGCAAAAAGGTAAAACGCACCGTCGGGCACGCAAAATTCAAGTCCGTCTATTCCCGAAAGATTTTGCACGAGAACGTTTCTTCTGCGTTCGAACTCGGCGCGCATTTCGCGAATAAATTCGTCGCCCTGCTCTATCGCCGCGACCGACGCGAATTGAGAAATCGAGCAAGCGTTGCTCGTGGTATGCCCCTGCATAGCCGAAATCGCCTTTGCAACCTCCGCGGGCGCGCAAAGATAGCCTATACGCCAACCCGTCATAGCGTAAGATTTGGAAACGCCGTTTACGGTTATAGTATGATTTTTTGCGTATTCGGAAAGCGTTGCGAACGAAACGAAAACGCCGTTACCGAACACGAGATTTTCGTATATTTCGTCGGAAATTACGTCGATAGAGCGTTTTTCGCACACTTCGGCTAAACTTTTCAACTCTTCCCGAGTGTAAACCGCGCCCGTGGGATTGCAAGGCGAATTTATTATAAGGCAACGCGTTTTATCGGTAATCGCCTTTTCCAACTGCTCGGCGGTCATTTTGTAGCCGTTTTGCGCCGTAGTCTTAACGAGTACGGGTACGCCGCCGCACAACTCCACCTGCTCGGTATAAGTAACCCAAAACGGGGAAGGAATGATCACCTCGTCGCCCTCGTCAACGAGCGCGCTCACCGCGTGATACAGCGAACTTTTTGCGCCGCTCGACACGACGATATTTTTTTCGGTACATTCTATTCCGTTTTTTTCGCGAAAACGCTTGGCTACGGCGCGGCGCAATTCTTCCGTACCCGCCGTGGGCGTATATTTGGTAAAGCCTTGCTTTAAGGCGATTTCCGCGCTTTTCACGATAAAATCGGGAGTGTTAAAATCGGGTTCGCCCGCGGTAAACGCGACTATATCTCTGCCTTCCGATTTAAGTTTTTTGGCAAGCGCGGTAATTTCGAGCGTTGCCGACGGTTTTATTTTGGATATTCTTTGCGATAATTTCATAATTCGCTACCCTCGGTCAACTGCGCCTCTCTGTCGGCTATCGCCAAAGCCTCTATAAGGTCGCCGATGTTTCCTTCGAGGAAATCTTCCAAAGAATAGACGGTATAGCCTATCCTGTGGTCGGTAATTCTCCCCTGCGGAAAGTTATAAGTGCGGATACGCTCCGAACGGTCGCCCGTGCCGACTAAACTTTTACGATTTGCGGCGTATTCGCTTTGATATTTACTGTTGTAGTAGTCGTAAAGGCGGCTTTTCATAACTTTCATCGCCTTTTCGCGGTTTTTGATTTGCGAGCGTTCGTCCTGACAGGTAACGACTATGCCCGTGGGCAAGTGAGTCATTCTTATACAGGATTCGGTCTTGTTTACGTGCTGCCCGCCCGCCCCGCTCGAACGATAAGTGTCTATTTTCAGGTCTTTTTCGTCGATCTCGACTTCCACGTCCTCCGCCTCGGGCAACACCGCGACCGTTACGGTTGAGGTATGAATTCTGCCCTGCGTTTCGGTTTCGGGAACGCGCTGAACGCGATGAACGCCGCTTTCGTATTTAAGTTTACTGTAAACGCCCTTGCCCACGACCGAAAACACTACTTCCTTAACGCCGCCGAGTTCGGTAAAGTTGGAGTCTATCTCCTCGGTTTTCCAACGATTTTTTTCGGCGTATTTTAAGTACATTCTGTAAAGTTCGTACCCGAAAAGCGCAGCCTCTTCGCCGCCCGCGCCGCCGCGAATTTCCACTATGACGTTTTTATCGTCGTCGGGATCTTTCGGCAGTAATATTCCTCCGAAAGCAACTCTTTCATTTCGGGGTCGGTTTCGGCGGCAAGCGATTTTTCCGCGTCAGCCCCTTCCTTTTCGACTTTTTTATATTCCTGATACTTTACCACCGCGTCTTCGAGATCGGCACGCTCCTTGGCGTACTTTTTCCACCTGTCCATATCGGCGAGAACCTCGGGCGAGGAAGTCAACTCCGTAAGTTCGTCGTAGCGTTTAAGCATCGTTTCTAATTTTTCAATCATAAAAGCACCGCCTTTACTATGCGCGCAACGCCCTCTAAATCGTTGAAAATCTCAACGAAAAATTCGTTGCCGAAAAGTTTTGCGACCTCTTCCGCCTGACCTTCGCCGACCTCGCAGAACACCGCGCCGCCTTTAAACAGACGCGGCTTTACCTCGGCTGCTATGCGGCGGTAAAAATCGAGTCCGTCTTCGCCGCCGTCGAGCGCGATATGCGGC
>CAVLAV010000342.1:0-2549 GCA_963660735.1 bacterium | reverse complement strand
ACGAGTACGTCGGCAGAATAGGCATAGGCAGAATAGTCCGCGGCAAAATGGCCGACGCGCAAGCCGTAACCGTAGTGCATACGGACAAGACCACTACCAACTCCCGCGTGGGTAAACTCTATCAATTCGAGGGACTTAAACGCGTAGAGGTTACGAGCGCCGAGATGGGCGATATAATCGCAGTTTCGGGCATAGATAAAATCAACATAGGCGAAACTATCTGTTCGCCCGATTGCGTAGAGCAGTTGCCTTTCGTCGCGATAGACGAGCCTACCGTTTCTATGTACTTTATGGTAAACAACAGTCCGTTCGCGGGCAAGGAAGGTAAGTTCGTTACTTCCCGCCATTTAAGAGCGCGTCTTTTTAAGGAGATAGAAACCAACGTTTCTATGCGCGTGGAGGAAACCGACAGCGCGGACACCTTTAAAGTTTTCGGCAGGGGCGAGTTGCACCTTTCCATTCTCATAGAAAATATGCGCCGCGAGGGTTACGAATTTCAGGTTTCGCGCCCCAAGGTTATTTTCAAAGAGATAAACGGCAAGTGCCATGAACCTATCGAAGATTTGGTGATAGAAGTGCCTAACGATTACGTAGGCGCGATAATGAATAAACTCGGCGGCAGAAAAGCCGAACTTATAGATATGAGCGCGGACGATCGCGGCGGCACTAAATTGCAGTTTAAAATCCCCGCGAGATGCCTTTTCGGTTACAGGAGCGAAATGCTCACCGATACCAAGGGCTTCGGAATAATGAGCCACGTTTTCAGCGGTTACGAAGAGTATAAGGGCGATATTCCCGGCAGAACCCGCGGCAGTTTAGTCGTGTTTGAAACGGGCGTTACAACGCAATACGGCTTATTCAACGCGCAGGAGCGTTCCACGCTGTTTATCGGCGCGGGCGAAAAGGTCTACGAGGGCGAAGTCGTAGGCGAAAATTCGCGTGAGGACGATCTGGTCGTAAACGTATGCAAACTTAAACACCTGACTAACTCCCGCGCATCGGGCAGCGACGACGCGCTTAAACTTATTCCGCCCACCGTGCTTTCGCTCGAACAATGCCTCGAATTTATCGCCGACGACGAACTCGTCGAGGTTACTCCGCAAAGCATAAGACTGCGTAAAAAGATACTTTCCAAAGACCTTCGTATGAAGGAATGGGCAAAGAACAGAAAACAAGATTGATTAACCGCGAGTGATTTAAACTCAATCACTCGCGAATATGGGCGCAAAACGGCAAAACGCCGTTTTGCGCCTGAATTTTAATCGTTTTGGAAAAAACGAAGATAAAAAGAACGAAAAAAGGTTGATTTTTTACGCCGAAAATGCTATAATCTGTAAAAAATCGGCGAGGGGAATATGGTAGATAACGAATCGCAAGAGATGTATCTCGAAACTATACTAAGACTGCTCAAACAAAAAGGCGGCGTGCGTTCGATAGACGTAGCCGAAGAACTCGGATATTCCAAGCCGAGCGTTTCTCGCGCGGTGGGAATAATGAAAAAAGACGGCTATATAGAGGTTGGTGCGGACGGCAATATAGAACTGACCCCCGCAGGTAAGGAAAAAGCCGAAGGCGTTTTCACTCGGCATAAGGCTTTGACGGAGGCTCTCGTAAAAATGGGACTCGAACGCTCTGCCGCGGAAGAGAACGCGTGCCGCGTGGAACACGTTATTACCGAAGAGGCGTTTTTGACTATCAAAAAGTATTTTGGCGTATAATGGAATGGTTTAATTATTACGGACTTATTTTCGTGGCGGTTATTATGATACCTAACGTAATTTTTGCCGCGACTAATAAGGACGGGTTTAAAAATTTATATAAAAACGATATTGCGGAAAAAGCCGAAAAAATCGGTCGTTCGGGGTGTTTCGTTTTTGCAATGGTAAATTTGCCGTATCTCGTAAAAGGTTTTTGGTTTAACGGCGGATTTATCGCGTATATAGTTTGCGGTTCGGTTTTAATTTTGGCTTACGTTGCGGGGTGGATTATTTTTCGGCGAGAAAATTCCGTGAGAAAGTCGCTGTATTTGTCCGTAACGCCGTCGGTATTGTTTTTGACTTGCGGCATTTTATCGCTTAATATTCCGCTTATAGTCTGCGCCGCGATTTTCGCCCCGAGCCATATTTTAATTAGTTACAAAAACGCGAAAGAAAGTGCAAAAGCCGTGGCAGACGAAAATTCAAAATGAGTAAATACAGTAAATTATGGCAAATTATTGCCGATAGTAATAAACGGGAACTGACGCTTACTTTTGACGAAATTCAAAAAATTCTCGGTTTTCCCGTTGACCATTCGTTTTTGACTTATAAAAAGGAATTGAGCGAATACGGCTATACCGTAGTTAAAATATCAATGAAAGCAAAAACGGTACTTTTTGCGTTATTATAATAACGACAACACTAACGACAACGCTAACGACCTCTGCATCCACAGAGGTCGTTTTACTTTTTTCAATTATCCTAAAATTTATTGTCATTGCGAGGGAGCAAAGCGACCGCGGCAATCCCCCAAACAAAGTACGTCATATTGAGCGCAGCGAAATATCCCAC
>CAVLAV010000341.1:0-2558 GCA_963660735.1 bacterium | reverse complement strand
GGGCGTCCCCCGCCGAGGGGAAGTGTCGGCAACGCCGACGATAGGGGATAAAAAACGTTCCATAAAAATGCGGTCAGGCGGATTTTTCAAATATCCGCACGCAAAAGGCGGTCATATCGTCGCGGGCTATTCCGTCCGTCAACGATAAAGCCTTTTCCATAACGTTGTCCGCCAAGGTCTTGGGATTCATCGCCTTTTCCGTAGTTAAAAAGTCGATTAAATCGGTCGCCGAACCGAACGCGTCAGACACGCCGTCGCTTATAAACAATATCACGTCCCCCGCGCAAAGTTTGGTCTTGCAAACGGTGGGTTTCATTTCGTCGAGTATGCCGAGCGGCAACGACCCGCCCTCTATTATTTTCACGCTGTCGCGCGTTATTATAAACGAATACGGCGTGCCTATCTTTATAAAGTCCGCGCTGCCGTCGAACAAATCCACGACCCCTACGTCCATTGCGGTGAAATCGTCCTCGCGGTTAAAAGTCAAGGCTTTGTTTACCGTGGAAAGTATGAGTTCGGAAGAAAGTCCCGATTTATAGTAAGTTTCCACGAGCGAAATCGCCGTGGCGGACGCGTCCTCGGCACACTTTCCGCTACCCATTCCGTCGTTGAGCGCGATTAAAAATTTTCCTTCCGAAAGTTTGGTTATAGAGTGAGTATCGCCGCTTTTGGTCTTATCGGCTTTGGTGCGTTGAGCCACTCCGAAAGCCGCGTCTAACCTCGGCGCAAACGCGAGCGTTACCGCAGAAAGACTCTCCGACACGTTTACTCTCGAAGTTATCGCCACGGGCGCGCCCGCAGCCTCGCCGACCGCCTTTAAAAAGTAAGGACTGGATATCGCGGCGGGCGGTACGGTAAGATTTATTTCCGCATCCTCGCCCTCGCCGTAAACGAGGACTTCGGATGCGTAAATTCCGCAAGAAAACAACGCGTCGGACAAAAGTTTTTCGGTCGCGGGGCGTTCGTCGAGTTTTTTGCCCGCCTTTACCGCCAACGTTTTTAAAATTTCCGCAAGTCCTTTGGTCTGCTCGGTTACGAGATCCCTGCCGCTCTGCAAGGCGCGCACTTCCGCCAAACCGCGCTCGTAATCTTTAATAAGTTCGTTAAGTTTAATGACTATGCTCTCGCCGTAGGCGCAGTCCTCGGTAAACGACCCCGGCAAATCCACGAGATTGAGGTTTCCCTTTGCCGTTCCGAGCGTTATTATCTTGTCCAAAGCCGCCCTGTCGGGCAGATTAAGACTTCTGCATTTTTGCCCGTTGGGACAGGCGGCGCACACCGTAAAAAGTATTTCGTCGGTAATTTTTGCCTTTAAATCTTCTTCCGTGCGGTTATTTTTGCTTAATTTTGCCATAGACGCGGACATTTCCTCGAACACTCCCGCCACGTCGAACAGTTTACCCGAAAGTGCGGCTCTCGTGCGGTTTACGGAATATCTGCCGAGATTGTCGTCCCTGAAAATTTTGAGTTTTTCGTGCAATTTTTTGAGCGCGGACGAAGGAATAAACAAGTAAATCGCCACGGGAATGACGAGAAAAGCCGCCTCTGCGGGTTGAAGTCCCTCGTATGCCGAAGTAAAATACCAAAGCGCGGCCTGGCACGCGGCAACGGCTATCGAAGTCAACAGATGAGAGTATTTTTCAAAAGTGATGGTCGTAAGCGCGACGGCGGCGTAACAAGCGACGGGCGCGAACGAAAAATAATACAGCGACGGCGGCAACGCGGCGACAACCGCCACGAGCAGCGGGAACAGTCCGCCCACGGCGGTAGCCGAAACCATTACGCCGAGCAGGCACGCGCATTGCCAAGGCAGTTCGCCGAGAGCGGCAACCGCTCCGTACCCCGCGGCGCAAAACAAAATCGCCGCCGAAATATATTCGTCGGTAGAGGCGCGGTATTTAAAGCCTTTTATAAGAAAGACTTTCGCCGCCGAAATCATAGGAAAAGTCGCCGCCGCTATCGCGGCGGCGATACCTATTTTTACGGGAAGATCGTAAGAAGTGGAAATTCCTATAAAAGGCGCGGTGGAAGTCGCCGCTATAAGCACGGTTACGAGTCCCGATTTTACGTTTCGCTTTTTTACTATCGCCTGCGCGAACGCGGCGATAATTCCGCAAGCCGCCGCAACGCCCACACTTAAAAAGTTAAGCGATAAGGCGAAAGGAGCGATATATAGAGCAAACGATATAAACGGGTTTAACCCCACGCAAACGTTTGCGCACAGTAGCGACAACGAAAACGGAGTGAATTTTCCGTCTATAAAAGTAAGTAAGGTATATGCGGCGAAAGAGAAAAAATATCTTGCGAGTTTTTTAATATTGAACGGTTTTTTCATAACCGAATTATACTATAAAGGCTCGCTCGCATTATAACACATACGGTCGAAATTTATACTTTAACGACGAAAACGAAAAACGACTTTATCGTAGTTCACCCTCCCGGGAGATTGCCTACTCGGCATTGATGCAAAGACGGTTTATTTTACTTGTCATCGCGTCAATGTCGAGCGAGCAAACTTGCTTGCAAGGGTTTGCGAGCGACGGTATTCATAAGGCACT
>CAVLAV010000340.1:0-2563 GCA_963660735.1 bacterium | reverse complement strand
TGTCGCCGCGGCGATAACGAAAATCGTAATATAAGGCTATAAAGCGATTAAACGCTATTTCGGACAACATATCTTCTATCGTGTAAAACGGCAGAGCAAGTTTTGTATCCCCGGTAGAAACGATATTTACAATGTCGCAAAATAGTGATAGGTAACTCTTTGAAATAATCTCTGAGTTTTCCCCCACTCCACACCGTACATGACAGTTTCCCGTCATACGGCGTTCTATCATTTATTATCAATTTTTGTAACATATTTAGTTTGCAAATGATTATTATTTTATTCTTTCAAGATTAAGAATTTCTCTGTATTTATTGATTTTGGCTAATTGAGTGTTTGTAGGGTTTAAAAGGCGTAAATACTTCTCAATCGTATCACTTTTCTTCGCGTGTAGTAATATATGCACGTTTTCGCTTATCAATATAAGATTTTTATAATCATCTTTTCCTCCTTGTCTCTTCGGGACAATATGATGACAGTGTTTTAAAGACTTTAAGCGGAACGGTATCTACGTTATATTTATTGTTTTCGGTTGCATACAGCCGCCGTATAATTACGACTAAAAGTATAACGCACGGCAAAATTATAGTTATAATTTTTGCTATAACGCCCGTTCTTTCGCCTATAAATTTCAGCCAAGCCGTAAAATTTTCTTTACTGAAAAATTTTAAAAAATACGCCGCCGCCTTACTTTTAAATCCGTCTGTATCCATAGGCAAATTTACCTGAAACTTTAACGCCTCGGAATACCTCGTTACCGACGGTAAAGTATCCGTTTGCATACCGAATAAAGTTTTAAAGTAATATATAAAACTACCGTATAAGTCGATTAACGCCTCTGAAAGACGAGCATAAGATTGCGGAAACACGAATATTCCCAACAAAATAACTGTCGCATAAAGTATTACGGTTAAACAAATATAAAGTCGTTTTTGAACTTTCATACCGCGCCTCGCTTTGCGGTGTAAACCACGTAACTTACAACTAATATTACCGTTATAAGCAGTAAGACCGCTATTATTCTTTTTATTATTTTCATTTTTTCTCCTGTTAATTTTGTTTTTTCGACAATAAATAATTTGACTTTTACAATATTTTATGATATATTAAAATCAACTTTGAAATATCATAATATTTAAAGAGGTTTTATGTATATCAACAGACAACTTGAAACAAAGTTTCTTAAAATGAGCAAGTTTTTTAAGGCGGTATTAGTTACCGGCGCAAGACAGGTAGGTAAAACCACGATGCTCAAACATTTATCTGACGAGAGAACCTACGTCAGCCTTGACGATACCGATGTTCTCTTACTTGCAAAACAAGATCCTAAACTGTTTTTTATGCGCTATAAACCGCCCATTATTATAGACGAAGTGCAAAAAGCACCCGAATTATTTCCGTATATAAAAATTCTTTGCGATGAGTCGGAAGAAAACGGATTATTTTGGCTAACAGGTTCGGAACAGTTCAGTATGATGAAAAACGTTACCGAATCGCTCGCGGGAAGAATAGGCATTATGACCCTATACCCGCTTTCTATGGCAGAAATTACCGGGGTATCGTTTGATGCGCCGATAGATTTTTCTATCGAATCACTCGTCAGACGCGAGAAGAACGCAAAAAACTACGACCTCGATTCGGTTTTCGATATAATTTGGAAAGGCGGTATGCCGCAAGTTCAGAATGCGGACAGCGAGGAACGGTCCATTTATTTCTCGTCATATATCAACACTTACCTTATGCGCGACGTAACTGCCGTCGGCGGCATTACCGACGAATTGCGTTTTGTTAAATTTTTGACCGCTTGCGCCGCGTTCGCAGCAGGACAACTTAACTTAAATAATCTCGCGATGATTGCCGAAATTTCTCAACCCACGGCAAAGTCCTGGCTTTCACTTTTAGAAAGGTTACATATAGTCTACTTACTTGCACCGTATTCTAACAACAAATTAAAACGCCTTGCAAAAACTCCTAAACTTTATTTTTGGGATACCGGGCTTTGCAGTTACCTTGCAAAATGGATTTCAAAGGACACTCTTTTAAACGGCAATGCGGCAGGACAATATTTTGAAAACTTTGCCGTAACCGAACTTATAAAAGACCTTGATTATCACTCGGTAAATTATGATATAAGTTATTTCAGAGATAGCAATAGTAAAGAAATAGACGTATTTCTCGAATACGAAAACAAAATTCATCCGCTTGAAATCAAATTATCTTCTTCACCCGACAGGCGAGAAGTTAAAAAGTATGCCGTTTTAGACACGAACAGTATACCGAGAGGGAAAGGCGGAATTATATGTATAATTCCGTCCGTACTACCCATAGACCAAGACAATTCCTACATACCTGTAAATATCCTTTGATTTATATGCGCCGACGGGGAATTTCCGTCGGCGTAAATCGTTATTCGTCGTCAATATATTTATCCCATTGACCTTTATATTCTTTGCTTACTTTCCGTTCGATACGTCGTCGCTTTATATATGTACTTAATCTTGAAATACTTTTAAACGGCAGAGATATAAGCCAAAGTATAAGTTTAATTATATACGGCAATAGC
>CAVLAV010000339.1:0-2570 GCA_963660735.1 bacterium | reverse complement strand
TCGCAATACTTGCGGTACAGTTCACGGTTAAACTCGTCTTTTTCAAGACCCACTTTAGCAACGTCATAAATCGAACGGCAATTATCCGCGCTAAAATCAGAGTAAATCGTTTTCGTATCACCGTTACAATATTTAACTTTTGCAAAGGCCCTCGCCGCAAACACGAGATTATAATTCTCTTCTCTAACGCCA
Source organism: bacterium (assembly GCA_963660735.1). Taxonomy (GTDB): domain Bacteria; phylum Bacillota; class Clostridia; order Christensenellales; family Borkfalkiaceae; genus UBA10281. The sequence goes on along the minus strand of CAVLAV010000339.1, from coordinate 2,378 downwards.
ACCAACGCGATTGCAAAATTGCTTAAACCGGTTTCTTTATCCGGAAGTTCCTTAAAATTCGATTGAGATTTGCAAGCAATTTTTAAATTCACACCCGAATTTTCAAGGTTTTCAAGTGTAAATAAATCGGAATTTTTCGCAACATCTTTCGTCGTCAACATAATTCCGTAATCGGCTACCGAATAACTTGCGACGGCGGCGAACCTTATTCCGAACGGTTCAATGGTTCTTATACGCGCACCGTACTCCATAAAAAGAGTAATCGTTCTTGCTATTATCGTATCGTCATTATTTAAGTCTTCTATTTCGGCAGTAGTTTGATACAATTTGCCGTCGTATTCAAAACCTATAAATTTCTTTTCGGGCGTTTGAACCTTACCTATTATTTCTTCGTAGGAAAGCGTAGTTTTGTCAATTTTCGATATTTCTTCACCGTTTTCGTCTAATACGGTAACAAGAGTTTCTTCCGTGGTGTTGCTGTCATACTCGGCTATGATTTCTATATTTTTGATTATAGGCGTAGACAAATCAAAAGTTGCACCGTCGCACTTCCAACCGAGGAAACTATGCGTTTCACCGTTTTCCTCGTAACTTTCGGTCGTAGGCAAATTTGCCTCGTCCAAAACGTCGCCGTGATCAACCGTTATTTCAGCCGTCGTACCCCTGCCGTTATTTGCGGTAACGCTGTGATATGCGTCATACAATTTCGCCGCATTTAGGTTCTTGCCCCACAACGATAATTTTCTTATCGTGTTAGGATAATCAACTTTTGCTTCACAAGTATTATCCCCACAAACCACTTGAAGTGTGATATTAGCCTTCGCAACAATTGCCACTCTGAAAATAATAAAATCATCCGAACTGCGTTCTTTTAAACAATTTGCAAACGAATCATCTTTATTTCCAAAACTTGCAATAGTTTCTTCGGTTCGTTGTGGATTATCTATGTCGGTTTGATCGAATGAAACTTTTACCAAACTCGCCTGAAACTTTGATGATTTAATGTCAAATTTCAAACAGTAAGCACTTGTGATTTCCAAATAAATATTCTTTGAAACAGAAATATCGTCGTTTAATTGAAGTGCAAAAGCAAATTTCAATGAGGACAACGTTTCCGTACTCAAATCTAATTTATTAGAACCAAAGTCTATTCCGTCGTCGGGAACGGCAACAAAATCGCTTAAAGTGTATTCGGTTTTATTTTCGTCGGCGGCGATGGCCGCTTTTGATGCTGATAATTTAAACACGGAAAACGCTATCGTTATCGAGATAGTGGCAAAAATTAAAAGTAATAACGCAACTTTCTTCCTTTGTGTAAACATTCTTAACCTCTATTACTCTATATCGGAAAGATATTCGTCAATCGCCTTTGCGGCTTTTTTACCTGCCCCCATTGCAAGTATGACGGTAGCCGCACCCGTAACGGCGTCGCCGCCTGCAAACACTCCCTTTTTACTCGTTTTGCCATTTTCGTCGGCAATTATTCGTTTTCGTCCGTCGGCGTTAAGTCCAACTGTAGTCGAAGTTATCAACGGATTAGGCGAAGTACCGAGCGACATTATAACCTCGTCTGCCTCGATTTCGTATTCGCTGTTCGGCATTTCCACGGGACTGCGCCTGCCCGACGCGTCGGGTTCGCCTAATTGCATTTTAACAACTTTCACCGCGCGCACGTTTCCGTTTTCGTCGGTTAATATTTCGGTGGGGTTCGTGAGCAACTCGAAAATCACGCCTTCTTCTTTTGCGTGCCCGACTTCTTCCTTTCTTGCAGGCAACTCGCTCTCGCCGCGACGATAAACGACTTTCACCTTGCCGCCGAGCCTTAACGCGGTACGCGCCGCATCCATAGCGACGTTACCACCGCCGACCACGACTACTTTTTTACCGCGCATTATCGGCGTATAGGAATTTTCGTCGTAAGCACGCATTAAGTTACTGCGAGTAAGTATTTCGTTTGCCGAAAATACTCCGTTCGCATTTTCGCCTTTTATACCCATAAACTTGGGAAGTCCCGCGCCGCTTCCTACGTAAACCGCCGAATATCCTTCTTTATTTAACAAGTCGTCTATCGTAACCGACTTACCGACCACTACGTTAGTTTCAAATTTAACGCCGAGCGCGATAAGATTGTCGATTTCGCGTTTCACGACCGACTTTTTCGGCAATCTGAATTCGGGAATACCGTAGACAAGTACGCCGCCGACCTCGTGCAAAGCCTCGAAAACGGTTACGCCATAACCCTTTTTAGCGAGGTCGCCCGCGCAGGAAAGTCCCGACGGTCCTGAACCGATAATTGCCACGTTTTTCCCGATATAATCGGCTTTTTTGAAAGTTTTTACACCATCCGCACTTGCCTTGTCGGCAACGAATCTTTCAAG
>CAVLAV010000338.1:0-2582 GCA_963660735.1 bacterium | reverse complement strand
TCAACAATAAAAATAGGGAACAAGCAATACGAGTTGCTTTTGACAACCAAGGCAACGAGAGAAATCGCCAAAAAGTATGGCGGACTTACAAATCTCGGGAATGTCAAGAAAAGTGTGTAAGTTTTTTTAGTTAGATTAAGTTTTCATACTTTTGCATAAGCGTTTGGAACTTGGGATTGACCGCAAGCTGGTTTCTGACCATAGCCCAATTTTGCACGCAGGAGCCGTTCCATTTAGCGTACAATTCGCGGGTTCGCAAATAGAATAATTTCAGCAAGGCGTTTTCGTTCGGGAAGGCGCCTTGTTTCGTTACCTTGCGAAAACTCGAATGTATGCTCTCGACCGCATTCGTCGTATACATAACCTTACGGATAGCGCTGCCGTAGTCGAATAGTTGAGCTACGTATTCGAAATTTCTCACCCATACGTCTACCGCTCCCGGATACATTGCCCACGTCTGTTTGAATTTTTCAAACTCGTTTTCGGCGGCTTTAAGCGACGGCGCTCCGTATATCTTTTTCAGATTTGCGGTAAACGCTTTGTAGTCTTTCGACGGTATGTATTTTATTGAATTCCGTACGATATTATCGACAGACTCAATAAAGAACAAGAAATGACGATTATTATGATTTCACACGATATAACCGCCGCCGTAAAATATGCAACTCACGTTTTAACCGTCGGTTCGCCTTGCTTTTTCGGTAACGTGGACGAATTCAAAAACAGCGTCTATTGCAAAAAGACTGTTTCGGAGGATTAAAAGATGGACGTGTTTGAAAAATTATCTTTATACTTTCAGTTTCCGTTTGTTAGATACGCTTTGATTGTAGGCGTTCTGATTGCGCTTTGTTCGTCTCTTTTCGGAGTTACACTCGTATTAAAACGTTTTTCCTATATCGGCGACGGTCTTTCTCACGTTGCATTCGGAGCAATGGCTGTTGCAGGTATAGTCGGGCTTACAAATAATATGCTTATCGTTATGCCCGTAACTATTGTCGCCGCCGTTTTACTATTACACGTCGGACAAAATGCAAAAATTAAAGGCGACGCTCTTATAGCGATGATTTCTGTCGGTTCTCTTGCAATCGGATATCTGTTGCTGAATATTTTTTCGACTTTTTCAAATCTTTCCGGTGATGTATGCAGCACGTTGTTTGGCTCTACTTCCATTCTCACTTTAACGGAAGGCCAAGTTTGGTTATGCGTGGGATTATCGGTTTTCGTCGTCGTATTCTTCATTCTTACCTATAATCGCATATTTGCGGTAACGTTTGACGAAACGTTTGCGAAAGCCACAGGTGAAAAAGTCGGCATTTACAATCTCGTTATTGCCGTTATCGTCGCCGTTATCATAGTGCTTGCAATGAATCTCGTCGGTTCGCTCCTTATATCGGCACTCGTTATTTTCCCTGCATTGTCGGCAATGAGAGTATTCAAAAATTTCAGGTCGGTAGTTATTTGCTCGGCAAGCATATCTGTTTCTTGTGCTGTTCTCGGAATCTTGATTTCGATTGTGTACGGAACGCCGGTCGGTTCTACAATAGTAGTCGCAGATATAGTATGTTTCGGCATTTTCTATCTTTTAGGAATTATTTTAAGAAGGAACGCAAAATGAAGAAAAGGCTTATAGTTTGCGTACTGCTTGCAATATTTGTCCTTTCGTTTATCTCGTGCGCACAAGAAAAAGATTATAAACTAAACGAGAGTACCTTTTTTCTCGTTATGACAAATATGCAGTATTATCCCGAACAATATCTTAATAAAAATATCGAATTCGACTGTTTTACATACGACCTTACCGACATAAACGGAAACGTTTACCGTTGCGGCGTAAGAAAATGCTCGTCGGGCTACGGCTGTAAGTGTGACAAAGACACTGTAATAGGCTTTCTTTTGCGTTATAACGGCAGTTTACCCGAACCTAAAAATCAAAGTGAAGATACCAACGATAAGTCGTGGATACATTTAAGCGGTACGCTTACTTCTACGGAAAAAGTAAAAATAACCGTCTACGCTTACAATGCGGACGGCAGTATAAATAAAAACTCAACCGAGATCATCGAATTCCTTACTTTCGATATAAGCGAAGTAAGCGTTATATCGGATTATTCCGGACTGAATTATTACGTTACAAAATAAGTGGAGGGCTAATTATATGGCGAATAAAAGAGAAAGAGAAAAAAGGACGAGGGAAAACCTTGCTTTACAATATAAAAAAGCAACAAATAAACTTTTACCGTTTTACGGCTGGGCTATTGCAGTATTGTTGGCAACAATAATTTGTTATTTCTTTAACTGGGTTTATGTTTATAATTCGGGGTTCGGTATAGAAGTAAAGGCAAACGGATTTTCATTTATTGCCGCCGCGCTTTCGGGTAAATATTCTTCAGCAGATAAAATTTACGGCGATTTGGCAATGCCGTTCTACTATTACGCCAAAAATTCTTGCGAAACACTTGGCTCGGTAACATTAACGGCTTTTATATTAAATTTTCTCGCCATCATCGTTCTGATAGTTGTAAGAACTACTAAATTGTAGGGATTATCGCTTATTTCCGTAGTCCTTTCATTTGTATCTTCCG
>CAVLAV010000337.1:0-2584 GCA_963660735.1 bacterium | reverse complement strand
ATCGGATCAACCGCGTTTACGATAATATGGCTATGTACCGTTTCGGTATCAGTGTGCGTTGCGATCACGCATTCGTAATTCTTAAAAAACGCTTCTGCTACTTCTTTGGCAAAGTCATGCGCTTGGCGCGGCGTTACGTTATCTTTCCGCGCGCAAGACAATTTAAAATGATAGTATTTCCTTTCGTCGAACTTCTCGCCTTTACCGAACCTTTTCGCCGTTTCCTCAAACTGTTTTGCGTAATCTTCGTCTTCGAATAAATTTTTCGCCGACACAAACGCCGCTTTCTTAGGATCGGTGATATACCTTATCCCGTTTTTCGGCTTCGCCTTGCTTGCGCTGCATTTAAAAAGCGGCATCACACACCGCCTGCGGCAACGGAAATTTTACGGTATAAATCCTTCAAATCGGCGATACAACTTTCTATTTCCCGCTCTGTATCTATCCCGTAATAATTGTTCCTCACAGCCTGATTCAAATTGTTTCCCTGCCGCTTCAATTCCGTAAGTATTTCGCCGCCGCGTTCTATTACGATAACGGGCTTATTTATGATTGCCCGAATAATGAATTCGCGCATTGTAAGTCCGCTTGCGGATATTGCCTTGTCGATTAAATTCTTCTCGTTTTCGTTCACCCTAAACGTGTAGGCGAACGATCTCGCTCTGTTTCCTATAACGTTACCTCCCGTAGTTGTTTTAATTTGTTATATAAATTCCGTTTTACGGCGGGCGATAAAAATTGTAATATGCCATTATTGCTTCTCCTCATCCTGATTTTGGGTATAAAAAAGCCGCCGAAACCTTTTACGCTTCAACGACTTTAACCGTATCTGACAACTTTTCTTGCCCTATGATGGTCAATCATTCTATTTAATTGCTTTTGTTATATTCCTAAAAATTTCTCCGTTTTGCAAACTGCTTTTATGTTTTTTCGTTCGTTATTTTTATAAAAGGGTCTTAGGGAAATCTTTTCCCTAACGAGGCAACTTGTAAAGTCGGTATTTGGCAAGCCAAATACGTTCCTCGCTATGCCGTTATATTACAAATTTCCCCTCTGACATATATGAACCATCGCAAGCTGTTTTGCGAAGGTTTAAAAAATTACCTTATTCGCTTTCGGGTTCAAGTGCAGATACCATTCGCCTTTACCGATTACACTGTAAAGCCCGAAATGGACAAACAAACCAAACCCGAGTTCCTTGAATTTTTCTATATATGCAAATATAGTTCACCCTAATAATATATCTGCTATTTTGTTTAACGTTACGTCCGAAACATTGCATATCGATTTCAGATACGTTTTTATTGACGACGATAATTTGCCGTCGGGCGACGGATAATCGGTTTTTATTCTCGATACCATATCGCCCCAAGCGACGAAATTGGAAGAATCGTCTTGCATAATTCCGTATTCAAATGGTTGTTGCTTTTTTCCGCGAAGCCTTACGCCGCCTTTTGAAAAAGAAGTCAATTCAAAATCTCTCGTTAAATCGTCGAGCGAAACGCCGAGACTGCCGAGAATTAAAAACGCTAAAGTACCCGTTCTATCTGCCCCTGCATTGCAATGGAAAAACAACGGATAATTATTTTCGTTCGCCAAAAAGTCGAAAATACGCTTTATTTCGGCGGGAGAGTTTGTATCGAAAATTCTTCCGTTTAACGAAAACGACGGCAATATATACGAATATTGCGATATCGGGGCTTTTAAGTAATTTGTATTGTCACCTAAAATACTTGAATTTTGTCCACCGTCGTCATGCGAGTTTCTTAAATCGATTTCAGATTTGATACGCAAAAAATCACGCAAAACGGCTATATCTTTTTCGGAAAATTCGTTTGTTCTTGCGCCGCGGTAAATTTTGCCGTAGTTTATTTTTCTACCCGTTTCGGTTTTCCAACCGCCTAAATCACGGTAGTTATACCCTCTGTCCATAGTAATAAATCTTACGGGCGTATCTTTGATTTTTACTTTTCCGCTTTCGGTGACAAAACTTTCATATGAATCATCCCATTTCGTTACGTCCGAAAAACTTACATCGGTATAGTCTTTGGCAACGACTTTATAACTGTAAGTCTCGCTGGGCGTAAATAAGCCGCCGGATGCCGTACCGCCAAGCCCTTTCAACACAAACGCATCGTTTTTATCGTTTACATTCTGAAAAAATAAGCGATAAATTTTTCCGCTTTCGCTTTCATACTCTATGCTCATGTATTGCTTATCAAGTATTGAACCTATTGAATTTGCAAGGGCAATAAACTGTTCTTCCGGCGTACCCACATTAAGATATTCTCTTATTTCGTCGGAACAAATATCCGTTTCGTCTATTTGTTCGGGTTGTTTACAAGAAACAGCACAAGAAAGCGTTAACACTGCACTTAATGCGCAAATAAAAACACGTTTTATTTTTTTCATATTTTATTCTATTACGATCAGCGCGGCTTCTCCGGGGGCGAGATTGCTCAAAACAAGCGAATCGCCCGCAAATTCGGTTTTATCGGGACCGAAAATACTGTAACCTTTCACTTTACGGTTAAAGTTAACCGTAACGCTCGCGTTTTCACTCAAGGTTTTATCGGTGTTGGCG
>CAVLAV010000336.1:0-2614 GCA_963660735.1 bacterium | reverse complement strand
ATCCCTTGGAGTAAAGTACGGAGTATATGCCGCGTACTTTTTCGGTGGGATATTTCGCTAACGCTCAATATGACGGTATTTTTTTACCTTCTTTTTTCGTGTAAAAACCTGTAAAATTCATTTAAGACGCTGCCGACTTCGGACGGCTCGGCATTAAGTAATTTTTCCTCTAAATCGGTTAATTTTTGCTCTTTCATATAATAAGGTTAGGCAGAATTCAAAAAATAATGTGCATTTGGAAAAATTTTCATTAAAAACTTCGTTAAATTTTGTTGACGAGGCTATATAAAAGTGATACAATATGTGCTGCCAAGAAGGGGATCCCCTTCTTGCGCGTTGCCCTACGGGCGACGCGCAAGAATCCCCTTTAAGAGTAAAAAATTTTTTCTTATGGGAGAGAAACAAGTATGAAGAAATTGTTAAGTCTTTTCATTGCACTCGTAATGTCGTTTACGCTCGTATTCGGCACGGTCGCTTGCAAGAAAAACAACGACAGCACTTCTAACAGCACCACCGAAAGTAGTGATGCCGGTTCGGGTAGCACTACAGACGACAGCAGTTCGGGTTCGCAATCGAGCGGCGGAGAAGTAGCCAAGGAAATTAAAGTTGACTACGTTCACGCTAATTTCGACGCCTCCGTTAAAAACCCTGCGACGACCGATACCGAAGAAGTTACGGTAGACAGCGTTGGCGGCGATATCTACGTTAAGTTCATCGGCACGGAAATCGAATTTGCCGTTGACGCAACCGTACTTATTGCTAACCCCCAAAACTTAAAGCAAACGCGTACTATGGATCTTGATATCGTCTATGCGCAAAGCACTGTTTACGCACATTTTGCTGCAACTATGCTTACGGGCGACGCTGCAACGGATGCTAATGCTAAAACCGAAGAAGATACTCAAGTTTTCTATGCAGGTTCGCTTGAAGACGCTTTCGCTTACCTCACGGCTATGGCGGAAGAAGAAAGCGAAAATGCCTCGATGATACAAGGTTTGGCTATGGATCAAGTTCCTGCTATCATAGCCGCGGTTAAGCAAACGATAGCGGCAAGGGGTAAAGTCGGTCAACTCGGCTTAAAGTCTTACGACACGGGCGTGTTCGACGTGAAAACTCAAATCGTTGATAGGGTTCTCGGCTTTGTTGAGGAAAACAAGGATGAGAAACTTATGACTGTAATTGCCAAATTGACGGGCGATAAGGATGCGGCTGTTTTGGCGGAGAAGATCAAAAAAATATTTGACGAGAGCCAAGGCGAGGCTACCATTGCCGACGTCGTTGACAGGCTCGTTGAGTTTATCAATAGTTATGGTGCGGGCATAGACCTTAAAGTTTTGTGCGACGGTATTCAAGCACAAACGGGCGTATCTACTACCGAGGTGGTAGCGTTCGTTAAGGATATGCTTAAGAACGAAGCGGGTATGACTGACGAAGCGATTGCCGCTATCTTGCCTGCCGTTACGGATGGTCAAACTCTTTACGATTACGTTCACGCTATAGCGGATAGTTACAAAGTAACCGATATTATAAAGATGTTTACTGCATCTAAACCTGTTAACCCTAGCCCCGATCCTTCCACTCCCGACACCCCCGAGACGCAAGCCGAAGGCGATGCAAGTGAGGTTACGGACGAGATTACCTTTGAATCGGTAGGTACTATGGCTATCGAGTTCCTTAAAGGAACTACTGTGGCTGAGGCTTTCGGAATGGTAGCAGGTGAACTTACGCTCGCAGATTTCCTTACTGCCGCTAAAACGGTTGTAGAAAAACTTGAAGTGTCCTCTAAACTCGTAGTTGACGCTAACGGCTATCCTACCAAAATAGCGAACAAAGTTTCTTACTTAATTAACCTTGAAGCGTTTGGCGCAACGACCGGTGCGAAAATGGGTGAAATCATTGCCGCTACTATAGACCTCGATTACGCTGAAACCGTACCTGCGGATAAGGCGGCTCTGTTCACTATTCCTGCGGATGCCGAATATCCTGCTTATATCAAACTTTTGCCTTACGGACTTACCAAGGCTCAAACCGAGGACGCTTTGGAAAACGGTCTTGAAATTGAGATAGTTTCCGCAAAGGGTTTTGACGGTTGGGAATTGTATTTAAATTGTAACGAATTGACAGGCGAGGGGAAAAATGCTTTCTATTACGGCGATAAGAAAGTCGTTTATATCGAAAATAACAAACTTGTGCTTACTGCAGATTTCTTTAAAGCAATAGAGTCGGAGCATAAAACCTTCCACGTAAGTTTCGGAATGGTAAGGAAAAACGAAACCGATGGTAATGACTACAATACTATGTATTATAGTTTTTCGCCCATCAGCGGAAATACCGACGAAGGAACTGTTGTTGTTCCTAATCCTGAAGATCCTAATCCGGATGTCGAGGAAGCCGCTTAAATTTAAAACGATTTAAGTAAAAACTTAAAAGAATTTCGCCCCTGACGCGTTTCCGCGTCAGGGGCGATTTTTTTGCTTGTCATTAGACTTGTGTCAAAACCTCAAAATTTAATGTCATTGCGAGGGAGTGAAACGACCGCGGCAGGCTCGACAGCCCGTCCCCCTTTCGTCGCGCTTACGCGCGCCACCTCCCCCGTTTCATCGGGGGAGTCTAC
>CAVLAV010000335.1:0-2635 GCA_963660735.1 bacterium | reverse complement strand
CCCGCAAGTAAGGCGATTATCAAGTTTTTTAAACCTTCGTCGCAAGGTTGCTCCACACTGCAAAAATACCTTCTTCCGCTACGGCGGAAAGGCACGCAGCCGTTGGGTGCGACTACACCTTCTTCCGCGGCGGTTACGACTACGCCCTTACCCGTTTTTTCCTTTACGAGTTCTATTATCCTCGTTATTTCGTTATCCATAGTTAATCTCCGTTGACTATCGCTTTCGCCTCGTCGATTATTTCCTTTGCCTTTTCTTTGTCCGTTGCCTTGGCGGAAAAACCCGTGCGGTTTTCGTATAAAAAGGCGTAATTTTTTTCAAGCCGTTTTTTAGCGTTTTTCTCGCAATCGGCTTTAAGTTCAAAATTTCCGTTCTCGCCCCGAACGAACACCTGCGACGGCTTGTCGCACGGTATATTTTGCTCTTTTAACTCGCGTTTTATAACCTCTATTACGCTTTCCAACGCGAAAAGCACGCAAAGCGCGGGCGAAAATTTACCCGAAGAAAGAGTCGCGTAAGATACGCTTATTCCGTCGCCGCACTTTAAATCGGTCAGATCGAAGGCGTTTTCCGCCACGCGAATGCGATTTACTTCGTCGCGGGTTTTCAGCACCTCGTTCACCGCGAGAAAATACAGCGCGCCGCCCGTACCCGCTATTACCGTAACGCCGCCGCGCGCGTACACGCCGAGCCTGTCCTGTCCGAGCGTAAAAACCGTGCCGTCGCGGGTAAATTCGTAAGCCGCGCGCGGCGCAAGTTTATTTACTTTTTCGGCAATGGTTTTAGCCTCGCCCGTGCCGCTTAATTTAAAGCCGTAACCCTTAACGGGCAGACGAAAGTCCTCGAATAAGGCTTTTTTCGCGAGTTTATCCACTCGCTCGTTATAACTTACGTTGCTATGCCCCTTCACCTTTACAAACTCGATTTTCACGCCGCCGCGATACCGAGCGAGTTCGCGAGAATAGCGTTCCGATACGGGACTGCGCGCGCTCCACACGCCGTTCGCCCACGCCGAAAGTCCTGCGTAATCGTGATAAATTTTCACTTTTTCGTAGCCGTTTACAAACGCCCATTTTACGGCGGCTAAAACGCCGTCCGCCTCGCCCGCCACGTTGCGCGAGGACAAAAACGCGGGGTCGTTGCCCCTGCCGCAAAATTCGCTTTCCTTACCCGACGGGTCTACCGCGACCACGCCGAAAGAATAGGCGTTTACTTTATCCTCGTAACTGCCGTCGGTATAGCAGACGCACCAACCGCCGTTAAGGTCGTTTTTAAGCGCGTCGGCGTATAAATCTTCGCCGCGCAAAAACGCCTCCGCCTCCTTTTTGGTGGAAAAACTCTTTTGCTTATAGCCTTTTTTTCCGTCGAGATACTTTTTACATTCTTCCCACTCGGTAAATATTTTGTTTTCGTCCGCAAGAACGGCATAATATTTCATACAGTAAATTTTACCACAACCCGATTTTTTTTACAAGCGGTAAGGCTTGCTTTTAAAGAAATTATTGCGAAAAACCGTCAACGGCGGCGATTTTGCGGCGTATAATAGAGTGTATGAAAAATTTTTATAACGTTTCGGTCGTCGGCGCGACGGGTCTTATAGGCGGAAAATTTTTAAATTTACTTGAAAAAAGAAAGTTCCCCTCAGGCGAACTTAAACTTTTTGCGTCCCCAAAAAGCGCAGGCAAGAAAATTTACGCTTGCGGCAAAAGCTTGGAGGTGCGCGCTTTAAACGAAAACTCCTTTGACGGCTCGGATATAGTTTTTTTCTTTGCGGGTAAAGAAGTAAGCGAAACTTACGCGCCCGCCGCCGAAGCGGCGGGCGCGGCAGTAATAGACAATTCGAGCGCGTTTCGGCGATACTCGGATATTCCACTCGTCATTCCCGAAATAAACGCCGACCGCATAAATTTGGATAAGCGAAGAATTATAGCAAACCCAAACTGCTCCACCATACAGGCGATATTGCCGCTTAAATACGTGGCGCGCACGCATGGAATAGCCCGTTTGATTTTTTCGACCTACCAGGCGACGAGCGGCAGCGGCAAAAAGGGAGTATGCGACCTGCTTTTAAGCCGACAGGGATTTTCACCCGCGTATTATCCATTGTCTATCGCAAAAACCTGTCTTTGCAAGATAGGCGAAACCACGCCGAACGGCTACACGGACGAAGAAGAAAAAATGCGGTTTGAAACGAATAAAATACTCGGAATATCCGCGCAGATATCGGCGACCTGCATAAGAGTGCCGATAGAAAATTGCCACGCGGTAACCGTAGAGGCGGAACTTAAAAAAGAGATTAGTTTAGAGGATATTTCACGCGAAATTGCGCTCGTCGAGGGCGTTAAACTATGCGAATACCCCTCGTCAGTAGCCGCCGACGGCAACGCCGACGTTTTAGTGGGCAGGCTACGCAAAAGCACGGCTTTTTCTAACGGGATTTGCTTTACGACCTTTGCGGACAACACGCTTAAAGGCGCGGCGTTAAACGCTATTCAAATAGCCGAATCGTTGATAGAAAGGAATAAAATATAGCAAGTTAGTGCGCTTTTTCGGTGCATATACTTCTCACTTCGGTCGTGGGTAGACTCCCCCGATGAAACGGGGGAGGTGGCGCGCGTAAGCGCGACGAAAGGGG
>CAVLAV010000334.1:0-2646 GCA_963660735.1 bacterium | reverse complement strand
GCGTAGAGTATTACCTTACTTCCTGCGATCAGGTAAACAACGAACTTACGCTTATAGGAGAATTTTATGAAGATAGGCGAAACTTGTAAAAAATACGCCACGCGTTGGTTTATAACCGCGTTCGGCGGAATGGCGCAAGGCTTGTTCTGCACGCTTATCGCGGGTACTATACTCGCGTTGTTTACGCGGTGGACGGGTACGGATAACGCTTTCGGCAGTCTTTTAAACGCGGTTGCCTGCATAGCCAAAACGGCTATGGGGTTTGGCATAGGCGTTGGCATAGCGCACTCGCTCGGGGCAAACAAACTTACCGTTTTTTCCTGCGGGGTGGCGGGTTTCGTCGGCGCGTTCGCCGATAAAATTATAGGCGGCGGCTTTTCGTCGCTCGTGCTCGGCGCGCCCGGTAATCCCATAGGCGCGTATATCTGCTCGCTTATCGCCTGCGAATTAGTTTCGCTTTACGCGGGTAAAACTAAATTCGATATTTTAATAGTGCCGCTCGGCACGCTCGCCCTTTTGCTCGGACTCGTTTACGTTGCCTATCCGTTTATATGGCTTATAGGCAAACTCGGCGAATTTATCGAGTGGGCGACGGGCATTACGCCTTTCTTTATGGGCATAATTATTTCGGTAGTAATGGGCGTGCTGCTCACTATGCCTACTTCTTCGGCGGCTATATGGGTGGCGGTGGCAAGCGGAAACACGAGCGACGCAATGCTTATAGCGGGCGGCGCGGCGGTCGTAGGGTGTTCCTGCCATATGATAGGTTTTGCGGTGGCGTCCTTCCGCGAAAACGGTTTTTCGGGACTCGTTTCGCAAGGTTTAGGCACGAGTATGTTGCAGATACCGAATATTATGAAAAAGCCCGTTATTATGTTGCCCGAAATACTTTCAAGCGCGATATTAGGTCCTGTTGCCACTTGTCTTTTTAAGATGAAGTGTAACGCCGTGGGCGGCGGAATGGGTACGAGCGGACTCGTGGGCGTGTTCGGCGTAATAGACGCAAGCGCGGGCGTACCCGCCTGGCAGATAACGCTTTCCGTTGCGCTACTCATATTTATTTTGCCCGCGGTTTTAACTTTCGCTTTTTCGGAACTTTTCCGCAAAATAGGTTGGATAAAGCAGGACGACCAAAAACTGTAATAAAATCAAAACGCTCCGAATAGTTTATTAAGGGAGCGTTTTTTTATGGAACAGACGAAAGCGCATAAACTGACTTTGGACGACAGAAAATATATGGCGGTCTGCGGCGTTGCCGACGTGCTTTGTTTTAACGAGCGCGAAGTACGCCTTTCTCTTAGCGGCGGCGGTAAAATGTTCGTTTCGGGCGATAACCTCAAAATCGAGGGGTTTTCCAAACAGACGGGCGAGGCGAGAATAAACGGTACGGTGCGTGCGATTAAATATTCCGACCTGCTCGGCGGCGCGCACGGATTTTTTAAGTAATGTTCGTATCGAGCGGTCAGTTCTGGTATTTTTGCGAGTGCCTGTTTATAGGTGCGGCGGTCGCGCTTGCGCTCGAAGTCTTTACTCCCGTTTTCGTCGCGGTTAAAAATTCTGCGGCAGGGCATATTTTAAACTTTTTGCAGTTCTGTTTCGTTGCGGTCGCGTACTTTTTTTGCTCGACGTATTTTAAATTTCCGTCCGTCAGGGCGTATATGCCGCTCGGCGTAATAGCGGGGTTTTGGCTCGAAAAATCAACCGTCAATAAAATACTTGCCAAAATCTGCGGAATATGGTATAATAAATGGGTAGAATTTTTACGGAGGAAGAAACGTGTCGGAAAGCAAAATGCGCAGGCTCGTCGCGGCGGGAACGGCGGCGGCGGTCGTGGTGCTGTTCATACTTTTAGCCGTACTCGTTTATCAATTAGTCGGTATGGCGTCGCGAAAACGCGCGATAGCCGAACTCTCCGCCGAAGAAAAGCGGTTGGAACAGATGATTTCGGAAACCGAGGAGGAAACCAAGCGCGCGCTGACCGATAAAATGCGCGAGTACGAGGCTCGCAGGCGCGGCTATGAGTATACGAAAAAATGAAAAATTACGGTATAATCGACGTAGGTAGCAATTCCGTCCGCGCGCGTTCGTTTGCGGACGGAAAAATTTTATATTCGGGACTTATAACCACGCGGCTCGGCGAGGGGCTTGCCACGGGCGACAGTTTAACCGAGCGGTCTATGGCGGCTACTATTTCCGCGCTGAAAACTTTTATCGCCGAACTTATAAGGAGCGGTGCGGACGAGATAGCGGCTTTTGCAACCGAGGCGGTAAGGAGCGCGAAAAACGGCGGAGAATTTTTGCGGCGCGTCAAAAGCGAAACGGGTCTTGAAGTAGACCTTATCGGCGGCAACGAGGAAGGCGAACTCGCGCTTTTGGGCGCGGTGGGCGATAAAGACGGCGCGGTTATAGATATAGGCGGCGCAAGTGCGGAAATAAGCGCGGTAAAGGACAAGAAGATTATTTATTCGCATTCCCTGCCTCTCGGCGCGGTAAGGCTTTACGGCAAGTGCGGCGACGACAAGAATAAACTCAAAGAATTAGTTGCCGCTCGTATAGTCGAATACGGAAAAGTGCCTGCGGCGCTCGATTTTTACGCCGTAGGCGGCACGGCTACCACGCTTGCCGCACTCGATATGCGTTTGGATA
>CAVLAV010000333.1:0-2656 GCA_963660735.1 bacterium | reverse complement strand
ATATAGACAGTAAGTACCTCTACCCCGAAAACGACCACTTGAAAAACGCGGCTTACGGCTATCTCGTGATAACTGCAGACAAAGGTATGGCGGGCGCATATAACCATAACGTGTTAAAGCGCGCCGAGGCGGAAATTAAAAAGCACGAAAATTCCAAACTTTTTGTCGTGGGTAATTTAGGGCGCGAGTACCTTGCCGCAAAGGGGTATAAGGTGGAACGGAATTTTACTTTCGGCGCGCTCCGTCCCACGCTCGGCGTGGCGCGTAAAATCGCCGATATTTTGCTCGAAGGCTTTATAAACGGCGATTATTCCAAACTTTTTATACTCTATACGGATATGGCGGACGGCGGAATAATTATAAAGTCCACGAGGATTTTGCCCTTCCACACCGCCGAATTTATAGCGGAAAAGGACAAAAGCAAAGAGGAGTTCGAGTTCGTGCCTTCGCGCGAGGCGGTCCTGGATAACCTTGCGCCGAGTTACGTCTGCGGCTACGTTTACAGTTCGCTCGTGGACAGTTACTGCGCGGAACAAAACGCAAGGCTTGTCGCAATGAAATCGGCAAGCGACAACGCCGACGAGATTTTGTCCGATTTAACGCGCGACTACAACCGCATAAGACAGGACGAAATAACTACTGAAATTGCCGAAATATCTTCGGGAGCGAAATTTCAACGGGGTAAACTCAAATGAACGGAAAAATATCGAAAATAAACGGCTCGGTAATAGAGGCGACTTTTGAAAACGGCGAGTTGCCTAAATTAAACGCCGCGCTTAAAATAAATTCGGACGGCAAGGTGAGGTATGCCGAAGTCGCCGCTCACGTAAATCAAAACACGGTAAAGGCGATAATGCTTTCCGAAAGCGAGGGGTTATACGCGGGGCAGACCGTGCAGGCGGACGATCGCGGAATAACCGCACCCGTAGGCAAAGCCGTTCTCGGCAGAATGTTTAACGTTTTCGGCGAAACGATAGACGGCGGCACGCCGCTTAACGAAAATATCGAGCGCGCGAGCATACATCGCAAACCGCCCGAATTTACCGAACAATCGTCTTCGTCGGAAATCCTCGAAACGGGCATAAAAGTAATAGACTTGCTCGCGCCTTACGCAAAGGGCGGCAAAATAGGCTTGTTCGGCGGCGCGGGCGTGGGTAAAACCGTGCTTATACAGGAACTTATTCACAACGTGGCTATGGTACACGGCGGCTATTCGGTTTTCGCAGGCGTGGGAGAGAGGTCGAGAGAAGGTAACGAACTCTTCGGCGAAATGAAAGAGAGCGGCGTTTTCGATAAAACCGCGCTCGTTTTCGGACAGATGAACGAAGCGCCCGGCGTGAGAATGCGCGTGGCTTTTTCGGGACTTACGATGGCGGAGCATTTCAGGGATAAAGAGCATAAAGACGTACTGTTTTTCATAGATAACGTGTTCCGTTACGTTCAGGCGGGCAGCGAGGTTTCGGCTCTGCTCGGAAGAATGCCCTCCGCGGTCGGTTATCAACCCACTTTGGCGGAAGAAACGGGCAAACTCGAAGAGCGTATAACCTCTACCGAAAACGGTTCTATAACCTCGGTGCAGGCGGTGTATGTGCCTGCGGACGATCTGACCGACCCCGCCCCCGCAACGACTTTCACACATCTTGACGCGACTACGGTTTTATCGAGAAAAATTGCCGAGCAGGGCATATATCCCGCGGTAGACCCGCTCGAATCTTCCTCGAGAAGTCTGGAGATAAAGACGGTGGGCGAAAGACATTATTCGGTTGCAATGCGCGTAAAGGAAATACTCGAAAGGTATAAGGAATTGCAGGACGTAATAGCCATACTCGGTATGGAAGAACTTTCCGAAGAGGATAAAAAGACGGTGTTCCGCGCGAGAAAAATTCAAAAGTTTTTGTCGCAACCCACGCACGTAGCGGAAAGATTTTCGGGGTTAAAGGGCGTCTACGTAAAACTTGAAGACTCTATCGAGGGTTTTGAAAAGATCGTAAACGGCGAGGCGGACGATTTGCCCGAAAACGCGTTTTTCAACGTGGGGACTATAGCCGACGCTTATGCAAAAGCGGAAAAAATTAAAAACGGTGAGATATAATGAAGACTTTTTCTTTAAAACTGCTTGCCGCGGACAAGGCGTTTTATAACGGCGAATGTTCTTCGCTCGTAGTGCCGTCGTCCGACGGGCAGTACGGAATACTCGCGGGGCATTCGAGCGCGGTAATAGCGGTAGTGCCGGGGTTTGCCGAACTTACCGTAAACGGCGAAAAAATTTCGGCGTTCGTTTCTTCGGGCGTAGTGAAAATAGAAAACGGAAAAGTGCTTATGCTCGTAGAATCGTGCGAAAAAGCCTCGGACGTAAACGAGGCTTGGGCAAAAAATTCGCTTAAGGAGGCGCAGGACGAACTTGCCCGCAAGGAAAGCCGATTTAACGTTTTATCCGCGGAACTCAAAATCGCCCGCGCATTAAACAGACTGAAAGTCAAAAATCATATAAACTAAAACTAAATTACCGTTGCTTTCTCTTTGTAAGAAAGCAAAAAGTACGCCGTATTTCGCTAACGCTCAATACGGCGTACTTTTTTATCCCCTATCGTCGGCGTTGCCGCCACTTCCCCTCGGCGGGGGACGCCCCCTTTTCGTCAGGCTACGCCTGCCACCT
>CAVLAV010000332.1:0-2673 GCA_963660735.1 bacterium | reverse complement strand
CAGTAATGTGTTCAGCTGACCGATACTAATAGACCGAGGGCTTGAACTATTCAAGCATTCGCTTTTGAATTCGCTTGTTTCTTCCTTATTCGGTTCTTTATGCACATTGTTTGTGTATATTGAAAAGCCCTTTAAGGGAATGCACCTTTAGCTCAGCTGGTAGAGCAACTGACTCTTAATCAGTGGGTCCGGGGTTCGAGTCCCCGAAGGTGCACCAAGAACAACCTTATTCGAATATATCGAGTAAGGCTTTTCTTTTATCGTCTTTGTGAGCAATTTTTAGTGCGTTTTGCTTGACAGGTAAAATAAACTGTGATAAAATAGCCTTACAAAATAAATAAATTACTGCTACCGAGTAGTGAATGGCAAACATTCGTTTACGCACCGTTAGGTCTTTGAAGGCGCGTATGCGGATGTTTTTTTTGAGGCAAAAAATGAAAAACAAACTTATAAATTACTTTACTAAACTCGAACTGACCTTATGGTGTTTTTCGGTCGCGCTTATCGTCGTATCGTTTTGCATTTTCGACGGAAGTAATTACCTGACTTTGGCGGCGTCGCTAATAGGCGTTACCTCACTGCTTTTCAACGCGAAAGGCAACCCGACAGGTCAGGTTTTAATGGTTATTTTCAGTATTATATACGGAATTATCTCGTTCGGTTTCGCTTATTACGGCGAGATGATAACTTACGTTTTTATGAGTATGCCTATGGCGATATTTTCGCTTATATCCTGGCTGAAACACCCCTACAAAGGCGACAAATCGCAAGTGAAAATAAGCGAATTATCTAAAAAAGAAACGGCGTTTATGATTTTTTCCTCCGCAGTCGTTACGGGCGCGTTTTACTTTATTTTAAAGGCTTTTAACACCGCCAACCTTTTGCCGAGTACCATATCCGTAACGACGAGTTTTTTGGCGGTATACCTCACCTACAAACGCAGTCCTTTCTTTGCTTTGGCTTATGCCGCAAACGACCTCGTTTTAATAGTTTTATGATGCCAGGCAAGAACAATTCGAACCTCGGTTTGGCGATGTGTTTTTGACTAATACTGTGTTGCGCTCACGGGTTATACAATCAGTATTAACCCATTCGCGCGCCTTGTCTTAGCCTAAAAACACATTACCAAACTTGTTTACAACAAAAACGCCGATATTTTCGATGATTTGTTGCAAAGTCGAGGACGGTAGTACTGTCCGTACACCATCCGAGAATTTACAAAAAAGCGCGTAAATAGCGGCGTTTTTGCAAGGCTCGTATTATTCTTGCCTGGCATAATGGCAAGCGTTACGGACGCGCGTTACATTTCGGTTTTAGTATGTTTTTCGGCGTTTTTCCTGAACGATATTTACGGCTTTATAAGTTGGCGTAAAATGAAAAAGAAACAAGCGGAAAACTAAATATTTGAAAAAAATTGAAATACGCCTTGCAAACATACGATACGGATTGACTTTTCATAGGATAACCGTTATAATATAACGTAGTAACGTGCATCCATCCGAGAATTTAATGCACAAAATAAGCGTGCGATTACCCATCAAAAAATTTACGCTTATGGGGAGTATTGAATAATGAGAAAAATTTTTCTTTCTGTTTTATGCTTAACTTTTTTGGTTTCTGCAGTATTTTTTGCAAGCGGTTGCCGACAAAAATCTACTCATATACACAGTTTCACGAATTACGTTTCGGACAACAACGCAACGACCGAAAAAGACGGAACGAAGACGGCTCATTGCGACTACGAGGGCTGTACCGCAACCGACACAATAACCGACGAAGGCTCTAAACTCGAAAACGAAACGTTTTTTAAAACACTTACGGTAGACGGCAATAAAGTTTACGGCAAAGTTAGCAACGATACACAGACTTTTTCATTTATCGACGAAATTCAAACGGCGGGAGTTACCAAATACGTCGTATCTTTAGACGTTTACGGAAGTCAACAAGTTGCAACGAAGGTCGTTCCGTTAAACGTTGGGGATAACGTCGTTTACGTCATCTTGTTGTCGGGCAGCAAGCCTCAAACGGTATACGAAGTAACCATTCGTCGCAAACCTTTGTACACGGTAAGTTTTGACACAAACGGCGGAACGGAAGTAAGCAGTCAAGTCGTAGAAGAAGATTCAATTATTCCCGAACCCGTTACGACAAAAATCGGTTATACGTTTATACAGTGGAATTTTGATTTCTCTCAACCTATAACCGAAAACACGATTATAACCGCAAAATTTAAAGTTAAAGACGAAATGTCAAACTTCAATTTTAAGTCTTCCGACGCCGCTTGCACTATAACGGGAGTAAAAGATAAAACTGTTTCCGAAATAATTATACCCGATTACGTTACTTCTATCGGGAACTCTGCATTTGCTTATTGTAGCGGGACTACGAGTATAACGATAGGAAAAGGCGTTACCTCTATCGGTAATTATACATTCAGAGATTGTACCAAACTTACGCGCATAATGATACCTGACAGCGTTATCTCTGTTGGTAATTACGCATTCTTAAATTGTAGTAAACTTAAAAGTGCAACGATAGGAAACGGCGTTACTTCCATCGATTTTTCTACATTCTTAAATTGTAGCAGACTTGAAAGTGTCTCGATAGGGAACAGAGTTACTTCTATCGGCGTTAACGCGTTTGCAAATTGCAGTAGTCTTGCGAGCATTACCA
>CAVLAV010000331.1:0-2674 GCA_963660735.1 bacterium | reverse complement strand
ATTCTATTTAACTTAAAATACCTAAATTTGCCTGCCATTTCGCAAAAAGCTAAAACGAACCATCCGTTATTATACATATACAATTTATACGGATGTATCGTCCTTTCTCGAACAATATTATCATTAGAACGATATTCGATTTTAACCTTATTTTGTTTTTTTATAGACTCATCCATTGCATCATAGCGCTGCTTTATCTCCAACTCACTCATTGCAAGTGGAAATCGAGGAATAACAGTTGGATTAAAAGGTTCTACCTCGCTGTTTTCCGAACAAAAGACTTTTTCCATGGCTGACTCATATTCGACTTTTTGTGGAAAATCATTTCGTGCTTTTAAATATCCTGCACCAGAAGATAATGCAGCCCTTTCTTTTTGAGACAACTTCAAACAAGGAAACATATCTTCTTTTATAATTTTGTATCCACCATATTTCCCTGGAACGCCAATGATTATATATCCAGCTTCTTCTATTTCCTTCCGATACTCAATTATGTTTCGAGGATTCGTTTCAAGTTTTTGCGCCAACTCCGAAATTCCATGAACATTACCATCACTGAGTATTCGTATCATTTTAATACAATTTGCGGTTTTTCCCATCTGAACTCCATCAGAAATTTTCTTTTATTATACTATTTTTTGCATAATTTGTCTATCATTTCCGACATTAGCATATATACAAAATCAGAATGAGCAGAAAATTTACTTGTTCAAATTGCATTAAATCAACAACTATTAAACACAATTGTTTTAATAGTTACATTCAATATGATGGTAAGATTTCATATAAATTTCTTTAAGACCTTGAAATAGCATATCGAGCCAACCGAATTTACAAGCGCAGTATCCAAGCGCGATTAGTCCTGAAATCGTTGCGATCCAACCGATAACTTTCATCATCCGTTATTCTCCTTTTCCTTTTATTTCAAATGTCTTTATCGTCAAAGCCGGAAAGTTTCGTACTTGAAGCAAGATTTCCGGAATCGACGTAGTTTTCCTTTTTATATCCGAACATTTTCGTCAGAATAATTCTCGGAAACGCCGTTATGTAAACGTTATATCTGTTTACAAGTTCGTTTAAACTCTGTTGCGCGGACTGGTATTCGTTCGCAAGCGACACGACAAGTTTGCCGACTTCTTCAAAATTTGAATCCACCGCGCCGATCGCGCCGCCGATAAATCTTCCGCCGCCGTTTTTATTTGCCGCGTAATACGCGCCGCCCTGCGCGTCGTTGGAATCTTTCTGCGTTGTGCCCACTTTTCTGAGAACTTGCAAATATTTCGCCTTTAAAATTCTCACGCGGCTTTTCGCTTTTTCTATATCTTCCTTTTGATTTACCACATTGTTGCGAAATCGCATCAGATAATAAGCAAGAAATCCCGCAATTACAAGAAGCAGTATCAGATAGCCCCACCACTTCATTTCTTTTCGCCTCCTTTGTATTGCAAATATAATTTTACAACTTATTGTTACGCTATGCCTGTAACATAAAAAAATTTACAGAAAAATATTTAAAAGAATTATTGCCGCCGTTACGACACACGATCCGATATCGAACCAACCACAAGCAAGCGAATCATATCCGAATGTCTTTACCGCTGCGCAGCAACCTAAAATTAGCAATGCCGCCGAAACCCAGTAACAAACAACGTTATACGAATCTTTCAATATAAAAAACAGTATGAAATTCGCAACGACCGCAACCCAAAGCGCAACGGTATCGAAAATTTCGTCATCGATAAGGACGTCCTCCATGATAGCGGATAACAAAAAGCCTCCAGCCAATAAGATTACCGAAGCGGTAACCCCAACGATCCATTGATACACGTTCCACCAAACGCCGGATACCCCGCAGATTACCCAAACCGCAACGTTAAACAGCAAAACAAGCCCGCGGATTACCGTTAAGCCGTTTGTGCTGCCGTGAAAATCGGAAAATTCCGCACGATTCGCCTCACTTGTTTTAGGATTTTCCTGCGAAGCATTGCAGTTTGTTTCTGCCGACGTCGTCGTTTTTTCTGCTGTCCCGTCGTAAACGATTGCGCCGCTGTCTGAATAATCATCGTCAAAGCCGTTGTCATACGGCTCGTAAAAATCTTCGTCCATTTCGGGCGTTACAATACCGATAACGTCGATAAGTGCATCTACAAGCCGATTAAACGCACTTTCCGACAGCAAATCAGCCACAGCGGAATACTGCTCTCTTATTGCGTTTACGCCGTCCAACTGAAAACTCGATAACAACATAAGGAGATTCAGCCGTTTGCTTACGGCAAAGAAAAGCGATAACTTTTTCTTGTCCTCATATGCGTTGCCGATTAAATCCGCCGTGCGGGAATATATAAGAAACGGCTCGTTTAATTCGTCGTCGGAATTCCGCGTTTCGTATACCGTTTTTAACGCCGCTAAAAATTCCATTTCATTTTCCTTTGTAATATTTCAACTTTATTTCCGGACTTAGTAACATTCCTATGGAAACGTCGTCTCCGATCCCGATTTTCGCACCCATTTCCGTAATAAAGCCGTCTATTTCTTCCGATTTACCCGCCAGCAATTTTGAAACAACGGGTTTGACGAGCGCGGTTGCGAAATTATCGAGCGAACGATACGGATTGATAAGCCCGTCCGTAAACACGATTGCTCCGTCCACAGCAGGCAAATCGATTATCTTCAC
>CAVLAV010000330.1:0-2687 GCA_963660735.1 bacterium | reverse complement strand
CTATGGCACCCAAGCCGAGAGAAGGTATGGACTTTTTCCCGCTTTCCGTCGATTACGAAGAAAAAATGTATTCCGTCGGTAAAATTCCAGGCGGTTTCAAAAAGAGAGAGGGCAGGGCGAGCGATAAAGCCATACTCGTTTCAAGGCTTATCGACAGACCTATTCGTCCGCTTTTCCCCAAGGGACTTTTCAACGACGTAACCGTTATCGCAACCGCGCTTTCGGTCGATACGGATATTGCTCCCGAACCGCTCGCAATGTTCGGCAGTTCGGTTGCTTTAAGTATTTCGGATATTCCGTGGGCAGGACCTACCGGCTCGGTAGTCGTGGGCATAGTAGACGGCGAGTACGTAATTAACCCCACCGTCGCTCAAAAGGAAAAATCCACCCTCGCGCTCAATCTTTCCGGCACGAAAGACGCCATAATGATGGTTGAGGCGGGCGCAAAGGAAATCGACGACGACGAAATGGTCGGCGCGATTTTGTTCGGACACGAAGAAATCAAAAAACAATGCGCGTTTATCGAAGAGATAGTCGCGGCTTGCGGCAAAAAGAAACTCGATATAGAACTTTATCACGTTCCCGAAGATCTCGACGCCGAAGTCAGAAAATACGCGAGCGAAAAACTCGACTACGCGCTCGACACTTTCGACAGGTTTGAAAGACAGGCTCGTCAGGACGAGGTTGAAAAAGACGTTTTGGAACACTTTGCCGAAACTTTCCCGAATATGGAAAGAGAACTCAAAGATTCTCTTTACTATATAACCAAAGAGAAGGTAAGAGCAAAGATTACCAACACGGGCGTTCGTCCCGACGGCAGAGGTCTTACCGAGATAAGACCCATTTGGTGCGAGCACGGTATTCTTCCGAGAGTTCACGGCAGTGCGGTGTTTACCCGCGGTATGACGCAGGTTATGACCACCTGTACGCTCGGCACTATTTCCGAAGTTCAGAAACTCGAAGGTTTGGATAACGAGGAATACAAGAGATATATCCACCACTACAATATGCCCGGTTACGCTTCGGGCGAGGCTAAATCGCTTAAAAGCCCCGGCAGGCGCGAGATAGGACACGGCGCGCTTGCGGAAAGAGCGCTCGAACCCGTAGTTCCTTCCGAAGAAGAATTCCCCTACGCTATAAGGCTCGTTTCCGAAGTCCTTTCGTCCAACGGTTCAACTTCGCAAGCGTCGGTTTGCGGTTCTACTATGGCTCTAATGGACGCGGGCGTTCCCATTAAAGCGCCCGTCGCAGGCATCGCTATGGGTCTTATAAAAGACGTAGACAGCGGCAAAATTTCCGTTCTTTCGGATATTCAGGGTCTTGAAGATTTCCTCGGCGATATGGACTTTAAGGTTGCGGGTACTGTAAACGGCATAACCGCTATCCAAATGGATATTAAGATTAAGGGCATAAGCGAAGAGATTTTGAGAAAAGCCATTAAGCAGGCTAACGAGGGCAGACATTTCATTTTGAACAAGATGCTCGAATGTATTCCTGCACCCGCGGCTACTTTGAGCAAGTATGCGCCCAAGATTATCTCGTTTAACATCGACACCGACAAGATTAAGGACGTTATCGGCAGCGGCGGTAAGACTATCAATAAGATTATCGACGAAACGGGCGTTAAAATCGACATCGACGACGACGGAAGAGTTTGCATTGCGACTTACGGCGAAGATCTCGGTATGGCGGAAAAGGCAAAGGCGATGGTTATGGCTATCGCGAGAGATCCCGAAGTCGGCGATATGTTCATTTCTACCGTAGTAAGAATTTTACCCAAGGTCGGCGCGTTCTGCGAACTCGCACCCGGTAAAGACGGTATGATTCACATTTCCAAGATGAGCGAAAAACGCATCAACTCCGTTGACGAGGTTCTAGCAATCGGCGATAAGGTTAAAGTAGAAATAATCAAAATCGGCGAAAAGGGCATCGACCTTAAACTTTTGGAAAAACTCGAAAGCGAAGCCGAATAAGTCGAATAATACGATAAAATAAAAGGAGGGGCGGCGCAAAACGGAATAATTTTTGCGCCGCCCGTTTCAGGTAAAGAATATGAATAAAAAATACGGTAGAATTTTAACCGTTCAGGATATTTCTTGCGTAGGTCAATGCTCGTTGACGGTCGCGCTTCCCATAATTTCGGCTTGCGGACACGAAACCGTTATATTGCCCTCGGCTATACTTTCCACCCATACGGGCGGCTTTAAAGGTTGGACTTTCAGAGATTTAACCGACGATCTTCCCAAAATTTTGGAACACTGGAAGAGAGAGGGTATTACCTTCGACGCGGTTTACACGGGCTACCTCGGCAGTAAAAAGCAAATAGATATAATCAAGGATATTTTTGCCGAGTTTTTAAAAGATGGCGGCGTAAAAATAGTCGATCCCGCTATGGCGGACAACGGCAGTTTGTACCCCGGGTTTAACGACGAATATGTAGAGGAAATGAAAAAACTCGTCGCCTGCTCGGATATAGTGTTGCCAAACGTAACCGAGGCGAGTTTCTTAACGGGTATCGAGTATAAAACCGAATACGACGAAGAGTACGTTAAACGCCTTATAGCCGCACTGAAATCGCTCGGCGCGAAAGCCGTGGTTATAACGGGCGCGAAGTTCGATAACGAGTCTACGGGCGTGTTCGTCAGCGACGAAAACGGCAACGAATATTATTACAGACATAAACTAAT
>CAVLAV010000329.1:0-2712 GCA_963660735.1 bacterium | reverse complement strand
TTGCAAGATCGGGTATGCCGTTCGATTTGGCGGTAAAACTCGCCGCCCCCACCGCGAAAGTCGCGTTTGCGGGATTTTCATTCCCCAACGTAAGACTGTCGCTGCAAACCGCGTTTGAAAAGCGCGTAAACTGCTTCGGCGTTACTAACGGTTTCGGCAACAGCGAAAGCGCGATAAATATGCTTGCAAACAAGGCGGTAGATTTGTCGAACTACGCAGTCCGCACGGTAAAGTTTTCCGAAACGGAAAAGACCTTTGCCGAAATGGCAGACGAATACAAACAAACCAAAACGGTAAACCCCGTTATAATAAACACTTTGGGTTAAATTAAATAAACATCGAAACGCGCCGCGAAAGTTTTTTACTTTCGCGGCGCGTTTTATTTTTATCCCGTTCCTGCAAAAATTCCCGCAACTGTGCTTGTTTTTAAGTAGCGTATAATCCCCTATCGGCACTTCGTGCCACTTCCCCCGAAGGAGGAAGCAAAAAGAATGTTTTCGTTAAAATTAAAAATCGTTACGCCAAACTATCATCGCTTCCTCCTTCGGGGGAAGTGGCGGCAACGCCGACGATAGGGGATAAAAAACGTAGAAAAGGAGAAAACGAAAAAAACTGCGGCGGGGGAACACCCTCGCCACGTCTTTTACTTAAACTATTAAGTTATACGCCGAAATAATTTACGGCGTTGTTATAGCAAATATCTTCTACTACCTTGCCGACCAAATTCAAATCGGAAGTCATTTCGCCGTTTTCTATCATCGTGCCGAAATAGTTGCACAAAATGCGGCGGAAATAGTGGTGGCGCGGGTACGAAAGGAACGAACGACTGTCCGTAAGCATACCGATAAACGCACCGATATGTCCCGTTGCGGTAAGGTCTTGCAAATGCTTTTCCATACCGACCTTATTATCCAAAAACCACCAGGCAGGACCGTATTGCATTTTACCTTTTGCCTCGCTCGACTGAAAACAACCGTTTAAAGTAACGATTTCGGCGTTCATTTTGGGGTTAAGGTTGAACACTATCGTTTTGGGCAAGGCGTTTTCGTCGTTGAGTTTATCGAAAAGCCTTGAAAGATTTTTAATACTGTTATCTTCCGCAATGCTGTCGTAACCCGTATCGAGTCCGAGCGCGGCGAGCATTTTAGCGTTATTGTTACGCATTGCGCCTAAATGCAGTTCGGTCGCTATTCCGTTTTCGGCGTAAATCTTCATAAGGAAATAAGTCAGATAGCCTTTGAAAATTTTTGCCTGCTCGTCCGTAACCGCTTTACCTTTGCGGCGAATATCGAAAATTTCCGCCGCGCATTTTTCGTCCGCAACGGGATAAACAGCCTCAAGCGCAATATCGCTCGCCCTTGCACCGACCTTTTTAAATTCGATAAGGCGTGCGGTCAAAGCCGACTTTAAGTCGCTTAAAGACTTAATCTCGTGAGTGCATTTTTCCAAAAGCGCGACGAAATCGTTGTACTTTTCCGCCTCTATATTCATTATTTTATCGGCGCGGAACGCGGGATAAACTTTGAATTTATAATCTTTTTGAGCAATCTTCTCAAAAGTGGTTAAATCGTCGAAAACCTCGTTAGTGGTAAAAATAAATTTCACGTTGGATTTTTCGATAAGGCTTTGCGGCGTAACGCGATTGAGTTTGATATAATCGTTGCACCAGTTCCAGATAGTTTTTGCGTTTTCCTCGTTAATTTCGAGTTCGCAGTTGAAAAACTCTTTAAGTTCGACCTGCGACCAGTGATATAACGGATTACCGAACGCCGTGGACAAAGTTTTACAATAAGCGTTAAGCTTTTCCTCGTTGGTAGCGTCGCCCGTGATATACTTTTCGTCCACGCCGTAATTGCGCATCAAACGCCACTTATAATGGTCTCCGCCGAGCCAGATTTCGCAAACGTCGTTAAAAGGCTTGTTTTCGAGTATCTGCTTTTCGGACAAATGGCAATGATAATCGAAAATAGGCATTTTTTCGGCGTAGTCGAAATACAATTTTTCAGCCGTTTTATTTCTCAACAAAAAATTTTCCTTTACAAAACTCATAATTTACACCTCTTTATTCTGAACGTTTTCCTCGGTTTTTTCCGAGCGTTTTTTATAAGTAAATTTCTTTTCTTCGCCGCGAATAAGTCTGCCTATGTTGGAACGGTGCAAGTAAATAACGCTTACCCCCGCGAACGCCGCAAGGACGAGTCTATACACCGAGAAATTGCCGACCTTAAACACGAAGAACAATACCGCCGCGACTATAATCGCCGCCGCTGCGGAAATCGACGAAACGGACACTATATGCGTAAAAATAAAAACGATTACGAACACGGCGAGTATGATTAAGAATATTCGCCAGTCGATCATAAGCGCGATAGCCGCGCCCACGGTTACGCCCTTGCCGCCTTTAAACTTAAAGAATACGGGAAAAGCGTGCCCTATAAAGCACCCAGCGCCCGCAAGACAATATGCGAGTTCGACGTAAGTAAATTCGGGAATAAGCACACCCAAAAGCCAAGGCAGACCCATAGCGATTACGGCTTTTAAAAAGTCGCCCGCAAGCACGGCAAGTCCGCCCCAAAGACCGTAAACGCGCGCCATATTAGTCGCGCCCGCGTTATGACTGCCGAAGTTGCGCACGTCGCCTTTATAAAACCACTTGGAAATTAAAATAGACGCGCTTATAGACCCCGACAAATAAGAAAGCACCGTACATAA
>CAVLAV010000328.1:0-2717 GCA_963660735.1 bacterium | reverse complement strand
ACAAAATGACAACAGACGAAATACGCAAAGATTTATACGATATCCGTTACTATTACGCACACAAATCCCTTTTCGATAAAGCGGGGCTTGCAATCGTCAGGAACACGATTTTAGAAAAGACGGCGAGATATAACTCGATTATTGAAAAGGCGGAGCCGCGTATGTACGCATTATACGTTGCGTTATACACGGAAAACAATACGCAAATCGTGGTAGCGGAAGATTGGAACGTGTCGGAAGGATACGTCAAATATCTTAACAAACGACTCTTACTGTTTTTACAGAAAGAAATAAACGAAGCAGGAGGCAAAAAGCAATGAAAAAGCAGAAAGCGGATTTTTTGAGAGGCGCAATGAACGTGTACCGCACGAAGTATTTCATCGTCAAGCAAAATTTAATGATAAGCGCGAACGACGTTGAAACTTGCGAAATGTGCAGTCGGGACACCTTTTATATGCGTACTCCGAGACGAGACAGAGAATACGAATACGTCTTTGCCGCTCGAAAGCACATAGACGGTAAACGCTTACCGAGCACTATGTACACAAGAAAATACGTCGTATAGACGATTTTCGGGAGGGCGGCAGGGAAAACAACCGAATGTAATCGTCTTAAAAAATAATAGGCGGTTTGAACGGAAAGAAAAAGACGTCGTTCTTTTCGTCGCCGCACGGGAGCGTGTTGCTCCGAACCGAAAAAGGCGTTTGCAGATAAATACAACTTAATAGGCGAGAGATGAAACACCCTATCACGGACAAGCGGATTCCGACTCGTCAAAACGCTGCGCTAACGGCGTTACGGGCAACAAATACAATTTACAGGAGTTTACATATGGCAAAAAACGATCAAGGGAACAGCAAATACAACCGCCGCAGGTGGTCGATCCCGAGTAAACGAGCCAAAGGTTATGCAACCGATAGGAAAGCGAAAGTGCATACTTACGGTCCTAAAGAGGGCAAACCGCTCACCGATTACGAAGCGGGAATGCGTTCGGGATATTTGCAAGCGCAGTCCGACCACGCGGGACTTTTCAAGTATAAAAAGGCATTATCGAAGGGCAAAACCAAAGACGAAGCGAGAGAAATTTCGCAAAGAAAATCCAAATAAGGCGAGGAGGTAAAACGCTATGGAAAACAAAATCAAGGTTATGGTAGAAAGAGAAACATACGAAAAGAAGGGCAAACAATACTTTTCTTACTACATTAAAGGACTTTTGCGCGGACAACCCGTAAAAGCCGGCGTTAAGCCGCCCGACGTCGGGGGATACACGCTTCTCGACGTTATATTCAACGGCGAAATGTCGGCGGAACTCGTGGTTACTCCGTTCGAAATGAAAACTGAAACGGGCGACGTAATCTCGGGCAATACGTATAAAGTCGTGTCTTACGATGAAGACGGAACCGTTTACGAGTGTCCCGTAAAGCCTGCGAGAGTTACGGACAAAGCGGCTTTCAAAATGCTTTTGAGATAAGCATACCTGTGTTGAAACGGTTTGCTTAGGTAAGCCGTAGTTTTTTACACTCAAAAATCTAAATTTTCGGAGGAAAACTCAATGATTAACAAAGAAAAATTCAAGTGGATTGCCGTATTTACGGCAATCGTACTGCTTTTTGCGGGCGTAATTTCTGCGCTTGCAATCGCTATCGGCAACAAGACCGCAACGCCTATTCAGGATAACGGCGAATCCGCAATGCAAACCGAAACAACCGAAGCAAGTGAGGAACCTATGGTACTTCTAACTATGGGGCAACCGAAATTGATGTCGGCGTTTAACGCTACGTTTACGCCTGAAGTCGAGGCGAAAGACGATATAGTTTCCACCACGGACGTTTACGTTTCGCAAACGGTTACCGCAACCATTACTCCCTCTACCGTCGTGGATAAATACGTTACTTGGTCTGTCGCTTGGGCGGACGGAGCCGCGCTTAAAAACAGCGATATTTCCGAGTATATCAAGGTTACGGACGATTCGCAAGGCAACCTTACGGCAACCGTCAACTGCTATAAGTCTTTCAAAGGAAGCAAGGCAATCCTCACTTGTACCACAAGGCAAGGTGGAAAGACAGGAACGGTGGATATTGTTTACGAAGGTGTGCCGTCGAGTATGGCAATCAACTCTCCGTCGGGCGTAACGCAATACAATCTCGGCAAGGATTCCGTAGATTTGCTCTTTGCCGGCAAAACCTACTCGCTCAATCTCGCTATGGATAACGTTTTCCACGACGTCGGCAGTAATTTCAATGATTTCACTATAAGCGTTACGGGAGTAGGATCTGTTACTTGCGGTACTTATTCTCAATCTCCCAGAGGTGCAGGTTGGAGTTCTCACAGTAATGTTGTCGATTTCAGTCAAATTGCAAAAGAGTTCGTAACTTGCTCGACTTCCGGCAACACGCTTTCGATTAACGTAACTAAGTCGTTTTACGATTATTACGAATCCAAAGAAACAAAAGTTGTCGAAGGTAACGGCGAAACGACTACTTACACTAATAAACTGTATTCGCTTAACACCGATTCGGACGGAAATAAACCGTATCTGATTGTTAAGGTTCAGCACAAAACGCTCGGATTTTCCGTGCAGTATCAGTTCTTTATCGGCGAAGAAGTAAGCAGCGTTACCACAAACAAAACCACGCTTACGTTTTAATTTGCCAAGAAATGATTTTCGGAGGTGAGAAATGACGAATAAAGCGACAAAAATCATTACTTATATTCTG
>CAVLAV010000327.1:0-2718 GCA_963660735.1 bacterium | reverse complement strand
AAAACGGACTACTTAACGATAAAGGCTGACGCCTTACAAAACCTGACGGTTTTAGCGTTTTAAAAAACGCTTATCGTTTGTGAATACCGTCGCTCGCAAACCCTTGCAAGCAAGTTTGCTCACTCGACATTGACGGGAAACAGTTGTCCCCCTTCGGATTTTCGCTGCGCCTTTTTTAAAGGCGCAATTAGAGCTGACACGACTATATTTCCGCTTTGTCGGTTGTTCAGGGAGATTGCCGCGGTCGCTTTGCTCCCTCGCAATGACAAGTAAAAAACTTCTTTTAAATTTTAAAACACTTTTTAAGGTCCTTGAATTTACCGAGGACCATTAGCGTTTGCCCCTCTTTTAAAACCGTTTCCGGTCCGATTACGGGGTCCATTTTGCTGTGTTCTTTTATCCCTAAAACGTTTATATTGAATTTTTTACGAACGTCGAGTTCGCCTACGGTTTTGCCGAGCCATTCGTGCGGAATATCCACCTCGAATATAGAATAGTCGCCGTCTATCTCGATATAACCCGTTACGTGGTCGGAAGTATACCTTATAGCCGTCCAGTCGGCGAGTTGTCTTTCGGGGTAAACGACCTCGTCCGCACCGATTTTCTTTAAGAGTTTTTCCTGCAATTCGCCGCTCGCGCGCGACACTACGAGCCTTGCGCCGAGTTCTTTAAGTTGCGAGGTTATTTCGAGCGACGACTGAAAATCGTTGCCCATAGCGACTATGCACACGTCGAAATTTTTAACGCCGAGCGACTTTAACAGGTCTATATCCGTAGCGTCGCCTATCTGCGCGTCGGTTACTATCGGCAATACCGAATTTACCTTTTTTTCCGATTTATCAATCGCCAAAACGTCGTGTCCGAGCGCGTGAAGTTTGCTGCACACGCTGAATCCGAATCTTCCTAAACCTATTACGAGTACCGATTTCATTTTTTTATTACCCCACGTTTAATTTACCTTCCGGCAGTCTTGCCGTAGGATCGTTCTTTCTTATTATGGTGGCGAAAGCGAAAGTTATGCCGCCCATTCTGCCGAAAAACATCAACGCCATAAGTATCACGCGCGAACCTATCGAGAGCGTGGGCGTTACGCCGAGCGATAATCCG
Organism: bacterium; assembly: GCA_963660735.1. GTDB lineage: Bacteria > Bacillota > Clostridia > Christensenellales > Borkfalkiaceae > UBA10281. The sequence goes on along the minus strand of CAVLAV010000327.1, from coordinate 1,611 downwards.
ACCGTACCTACCGCCGAAGCGGTTTCGTACAAAGCCGAAAGCACGGGCAAATTATCAATTTCGCTTATAGCGATGCCGCCGACCAAAAACAACGATATATACATTGCCGCAACCGCCGCGGCTCTGCGTATAGTTTCGTCGCTTATGCGGCGGCGAAAAGCGTTTACGTCCTTATTGCGCTTAAAAAGCGAGATTGCGGTTACGAATAAAATTCCGAAAGTGTTTATTTTCATACCGCCCGCGGTAGACCCCGACGCGCCGCCGATGAGCATAAGCGTTGCGATTAAAAACCGACTGCTTTCCGCCATAGCGTTAAGATCTGCGGTGTTACTGCCCGCCGTGCGCGGCGTTACCGCCTGAAAAAGCGACAGTAAAATTCTTTCGCCCGTAGGCTTATCCGCAAAATCGACGAAGAAAAACCAAGTCGCGGGCAAAATGATAAGCGCGGCGGTGGCTACGATTATCATTTTAGTTTGCATACGATAAGCCGAAAATTTAAGTTTATGTTTTTTAATATCGTCCCAGGTAAGAAAGCCTATTCCGCCCGAAATTATTAAAAACGTAACGGTTATATTGACAAGCGGATTCGCGCTGTACGCGGTGAGCGAGCTGAACGGCGCGCCCTCGCCCAAAAGGTCGAAACCCGCGTTACAAAACGACGAAATCGAGTGGAAAATTCCGAACCAAACGCCCTTGAAAAAACCGTAATCGGGGATAAACGCGATAGACAAAGCGACCGCGCCTGCCGTCTCGATTATAAGCGTAGTGGCGAGAACGAACCGAACGAAACGAATTACCCCGCCGATCTGCGGCAAAGAGAGCGAATCTCTTATAGCCGCGCGCTCGTGCAAGCCGATTTTTCTATGAGTAAAAGTGATTATGGTGATGACGACCGTAATTACGCCGAGTCCGCCTATCTGAATAAGCAACAGTATTACGAACTGACCGAAAAACGACCATTTCGTGGCGGTATCCACAACTACGAGTCCCGTAACGCAAACCGAAGAAACCGCCGTAAAAAGCGAATCGGAATATTTAGTCCATTGCCCGTCGTTTGAGGCGATAGGCAAAGAAAGCAAAAAACTGCCGACCGCTATCACCGACAAAAAGCCGAGTATTACGACTTGCGAAACGGATATTTTTTTAAATAAACCTTTCATAGGTTTTGTATTCCTTATAAAAATTGCCGTAGCGGCAAGTAAAAAAGTTCGTCATATTGAGCGGAGCGAAATATCCCATCGAAAAAGTATGGAGCATATACTCTTCACTTAAGTCGTGGGATTCTTCACTATCGTTCAGAATGACGTATTTTTCTTTTTTACGTCATATTGAGCGGAGCGAAATATCCCACCGAAAAAGTATGGGGCATATACTCTTCACTTAAGTCGTGGGTTTCTTCACTATCGTTCAGAATGACGTATTTTTCTTTTACGTCATATTGAGCGCAAGCGAAATATCCCACCGAATAACGTTCGCGGCATATACTTCACGCTATATTCCGACCCAAACGAACTATATCTCTTTACGGTCGGTGAGGGCGCGGGATATGGTTATCTCGTCGGCGTATTCGAGTTCGCCGCCGACGGGTATTCCGTGCGCAAGCCTGGTAAC
>CAVLAV010000326.1:0-2738 GCA_963660735.1 bacterium | reverse complement strand
TATAGTTTTAGATTGTTCTTCGGGGTCGGTACACGTCGTGGACGACGTCGCCTACGATATGATAGCCGATTTCGAGAACCTTTCAAAAGACGAACTTATTAAAAAAATCAAAAATAAATACCAAGGCGAAAGCGCAGAGGATTTAAACGACTGTTACGAGGAACTTTGCGAATTGAAAGCGCAAGGCAAACTTTTTTCGGAAGATAAGTTTAAACCGCTCGCGGGCAAACTCAAAGAAAAAAGCGCGGGCATTATAAAGGCGCTTTGTCTGCACGTGGCGCATACCTGCAACCTTAATTGTTCGTATTGTTTCGCAAGTCAGGGCAAATACCACGGCGATAGGGCGATTATGAGTTACGAGGTGGGCAAACGCGCGCTCGACTTTTTAGTCGAAAATTCGGGTACGCGCAGAAATCTCGAAGTGGACTTTTTCGGCGGCGAACCGCTTATGAATTTCGGCGTGGTTAAAGATTTAGTCGCTTACGCGCGCTCGATAGAAAAGCAAAAAGGCAAAAATTTCCGCTTTACGCTCACCACCAACGGACTTAATATCACCGACGAAGTTATAGACTTTGCCAACAGAGAAATGAGCAACGTGGTTTTGTCGCTCGACGGGCGTAAGGAAGTCCACGACCGTTTCCGTGTGGACCTTGCGGGCAGGGGCAGTTACGACAGGATAGTTCCGCTGTTCCAAAAATTCGTGGAAAAGCGCGGCGGCAAAAACTACTATATGCGCGGAACTTTCACCCACTATAACCCCGACTTTTTAAACGATATTAAGGCTATGCTCGACCTCGGTTTTACCGAAATCAGTATGGAACCCGTCGTTTGCGCCGAAAACGACCCTTCCGCTTTGACCGCCGAGGATAGGGAAATAGTCAAAAAGCAGTACGAAGATTTGGCAAAACTTATGATAGAACGCAGAAATGCGGGCAAGCCGTTTACTTTCTACCATTATATGATAGACTTAAAGGGCGGACCTTGCATTTACAAACGCGTTTCGGGTTGCGGCAGCGGCACGGAATATATGGCGGTTACGCCGTGGGGCGATTTGTATCCTTGCCATCAATTCGTCGGCGAGGAAAAATTCAGGCTCGGCAGCGTGTTCGAGGGCGTTACCAACCTTGAAAAGCAGAACGAATTTGCCGCTTGCAACGTGTACGCGCGCGAGGAATGTGCCGACTGTTGGGCGAAACTTTATTGCGCGGGCGGTTGCGCCGCCAACGCGTACCACGCGACGGGTAGCGTAAACGGCGTATATAAAAGCGGTTGCGAACTCTTTAAAAAGCGTATAGAGTGCGCTATTATGCTTGAAATTTCTAAAGAGCAAGACTGAAATGAATACGCCCGTATACGATTTTATCAAAAAATACCGCGCGGAAAAAGCGCGGTTTCATATGCCGGGGCATAAGGGTAAAGGTAGACTTTTTAAGGACGATATTACCGAAATCGACGGGGCGGACGTGCTGTATCGCCCCGAGGGCATTATTGCCGAAAGCGAAAAAAACGCAAGTACGATTTTCGGCTCGAAGGCTACTTTTTACTCGACGGAAGGTTCGTCGCTTTGCATAAGAGCGGCGATTTTTCTCATTGCCGAGTACGCACGCTGTACGGGGCGCGCCGCCGCGGTCGCGGCGGCGCGCAACGTTCACTCTTCGTTTTTATCGGCTTGCGCGCTGACGGGCGTAGAGCCGACTTGGCTTTACGGCAAAAACGAAAACTTGCTTGCGTATTCTTTCAACAAAGCCGAACTTACGGATGTTTTGGTAAAAGAAAAACCCGTTGCGGTATATATTACTTCGCCCGATTACCTCGGCAATAGAGCGAATATCGCGGAAATTGCCGATATTTGCCACGCTCACGGGGCGTTGCTTATAGTGGATAACGCTCACGGCGCGTATCTCGCGTTTACAAGGCAGAATTTGCACCCGCTTGAAAGCGGCGCGGACTTGTGCGTGGAATCGGCGCATAAAACTTTGCCGTGTTTAACGGGTACGGCTTATCTGCATATAGGCAAAAACGCGCCCGATTTTTTGGTAAAAAACGCTAATTACGCGCTTAATTTGTTTGCGACCACAAGTCCGTCGTACCTGCTTATTTCTTCGCTCGACCGTTTTAACGGTAAAGCCGAAACTTTTGCAAAAAAAGTAAAGACTTGTCAAAGCGTGGTTGAAAATTTAAAATTAAATCTTGAAAAAAACGGCTATACGATCGTCGGAAACGAGCCGCTTAAAATAACTATAGCCGCTAAAAAATACGGGTATTACGGCGAGGAAATCGCAAAAGAGTTGCGCGACAATCGCATTATATCCGAGTTTTACGATAAAGACTTTTTAACGCTTATGTTTTCGCCGTACAATAGTTTGCGCTCCGTCAGGCGGCTTGAAAAGGCTTTGCTTAACCTGCCGTGTAAACCCGAGATAAACGAAAAACCGCCCAAAGCGGCGGTTTGTCAAAAAGTTTTAAGCGTGCGCGACGCGGTGTTTTTGACCTTTGAAGAAATCCCTGCAGGGGATAGCGAGGGTCGGATACTTGCGGGACTAACGCTTTCGTGTCCGCCCGCCGTACCGATAGCCGTTTCTGGCGAACGCCTAACCGCCGAGGCGGTAGCCGCCTTAAATTATTACGGCGTAACCTATATAAAAGCAGTGCGTTGAATTTCCGTGTCATTGCGTCAATGCCGAGAGAGCAAACTTGCTTGCAAGGGTTTGCGAACGACGATATTCATAAGGCACTTG
>CAVLAV010000325.1:0-2751 GCA_963660735.1 bacterium | reverse complement strand
AAGTCATAACGTCTTTACCGTTTACAGAAACGTAAAAGGTTTTGAAGTCGCTCGTAAACCCGTTTGTAAAATGTGCTACAACGCCTATGGCGGCTACGATAACAAGCAATATGACTATGTAAGAAACAACTTGTCCTATTTTAGTTTTTGTCATTGATAGCCTCCTGTTTGTTTAATCGGGTTAAAACGAATACACGGTGTCCGACAGCGAAATACTCGTTACGGTAGACTGAATGTCTATATAGAGAAGAGACTCTTCGCCGCTTACCTTATCTCTTACGAGTACATACCAAATACAGTTATCCGGTACGCCGCCGGAACGCGGATCGGTATACGTTCCCTTATAAGTGAAACGATAACCGGTACGCGGATAAGGCGTTGCGTAAGACGATTCCGACTTGATTGCTTTCACCGTAAGCATGTTTCCACTGATTGTCGCCGTGAAGAAATCTTCGGGCGAGATAGTAAGAGTCAATTCGTTGCCGAGAACTTCGTCTTTATAGTTATAAGTACCTTCTTCAAGGTTGAACACGACTTCCGACGTAGAACTTACGCTGCCGTTGACTATATACTCTTTTGTCATAGTAAATCTGCCTTGCCCCTGAGCCTTTACGATTTCGTAGTCACCGTATTTAGAACCGACCGCTCCGAGAGTGTTTTTAAGGTTAAGGGTGATTTCGTTTGTCGTCCCCGCCGTCAGATTAACCGTGCCGGTGTTTGTAATCTCATTGCCGTTATAGGTAAAATATAGCGATTCGGGCGCGCCGTCATACATAATAAGGCAGGTCGCGGTGAAACCGCCGACGCGAGTTTTTGCCGTAACGTATGCGCTGCCGCCTTCAAAACCTTTAAGAGCGGTTATGGTTGCGGTAAGTGCTCCGTCGCTTTCGGGCGTAATCGTAAGATATTCGCTTATATCCTTGCCTTCGATAGGCGTACACCATTCGATGGACCAATCGACCGATTTATCCGGTGCGTCTACGGGCGTAACCGTTGCCGTTATGGTTTTGGAAACCGTTTGCTGACCGTTTACTACGGCAGAAGCAAAACTCGGACTCATTTTAAGCGACACGAAACCGACGTTTTCGGCGATAACGTTGTCATTTTCGGTCTCTCGGGCTATATCCGAAAAGTCTGTCTGCGGTATATTATTCGCTTCCACTGGCTTGTTCTTGATTTCTATCGCAAGCGAAGAAATTACGCCCACGAAAAGCAGCACGATTGCCGTAAACACGGCTATCCATTTGATGTTTTCTTTATTTGTCATTGAATTTTACCTCGTAAATTTTAATAATAATGCGTGGAAGTAGTCGTTATGTCGGCGTAAAGTGTTATATCTCCGTAAGTTCCTGCGGGAATAGTTCCGTCGAAAGGAACGGTGCATCTGTTATCCAGATACCAACCTTTAAAGACGTATTCTGCCCTGCCTCCGCCGCTACCCGAATGATAGTTGCTTCCCGAGCCGCCACAGGTAAACGACGTTTTCAACGCGCCGATCGTTACCGCCGTTCCGTAGGTATACGTTTCCGGATAGTTTTCGCCGTCGAGTTTGCTCAAACCGTATTCCGAGCCGTCCGCAAACAAATATGTATCCTTACTCATATTGCCACGTTTATAGTTTATCTTAAACGTTTCAGACTGTTCGCCGAACGTAAGCGCGGTATCGTCCAAAGTTAAGGTTTCCACTTTTACCATTCCGTCTATTGCGGTCGTATCCGCCGAAAGAATATAACTCGTAAGAATATTTCCGCTTTCGTCTTTTAAACTCAAAGTGACGATATTCGTCTTATTGCTTTTAGTTTTTGTAATAACGCTGTTTGTTTGCGCGGCGGTATAGTCCGCTATAAACGACTTATCCAAAAGTCCCGAAATACTAAAACTTTTATCTCCGTCGGTTATTACGGGCATTTTAAGCGAATTTGCCTTTACTCCGTTTATTGCCGTTACGAAAGACGCTTTATATTCGATTGCAAGTGTGGCGGGAGCGGTTATTTCATCATCGGAAATAGCCACGGTGTATACGTCGGATTTATTATACGAATAGGCAATATTAAGCGGCTTTTCGTTTTCAAAGTCCGCGAAAACAGTTCCCGTTTTACTTGAATTGTCTATCGCGGGAGTTTTTCCGTCCTGCGTTAAAGTAAGGTTATATCCGTTAAATTGCTGTTTGTATTCCACTAAGCATGTAGCCTTTGCTTCGGGATTATCTCTCGAAATTACCGTTAGTTTTATTTGCTCGCCGAACGGCTGCAGACAGGATATATCCGCAACCAGGTCTCCGTCGTTTGCGGTGGTTGCCGTAACGTAGTCGGTAACGGTTTTGCCTGTCGCCCATTCCGAATCGGCGTTGGCGAAAGACACCGACCAGTCTACTTTTTTGTTGCTTGCGTTGTACGGGGATATATTCGCCGCTATCTTTGCGGTAATTGCGGTTACTTCGGCGTTATTCTCGGCAGAAAGCATAGTCGCGCGCGCGAACGTCATTTTTGTGGGCATTGCGTGTACTTCGCCGTCGCTTAAATTATCTCCGCTTTCGTCGGTTACGTTTGCCGACGGCGTTTCGACTTTGACTTCGGGCGAGTTCTTAAACGGCTTCGCCATAAGCCCTATGCCTAAGCCGAGACACAGTATCGCCGTTACAGCGAGCAATATTATTGCAGTTTTACTCTTTTTGTTAGTGTTGATCATTAGATTTTTCCTCCGAAATTTTGATTTTGGGGGTGTAAAAAACTACGGCTTACCTAAGCAAAC
>CAVLAV010000324.1:0-2771 GCA_963660735.1 bacterium | reverse complement strand
GGAGTAAAGTACGGAGTATATACCGCGTACTTTTTCAGGGGGATCGCCACGCTACGCTCGCGATGACACGGAAATTCAGCCATCATTGCGAGGCACGAAGTGCCGATAGGGGATAAAGACGATAAAACTAAAAATCCGACTTTTAAGGAGTTCTTATGGAAAAAAAGTACACCGTCGGCGGAATGACTTGTTCCGCCTGCGTTGCGAGAGTAGAAAAATGCGTTAAAAATATAAGCGGAGTAACCTCGGTTACGGTAAACCTTATAAACGGCTGTATGAGCGTCGTTTCCGACGAAGACAAAACCGCCGAAATCCGCGCCGCCGTTACTGCGGAAGGCTATACCGTAAAAGAGGGTTTTGCTCACAGACGCGGCGACGAAAGAGAAAAATCGCTTAAAAAACGCCTTTTAATATCAATACCGCTCGTAGTGGTGCTTATGTACGCCGCTATGGGGTCTATGATAGGCATACCCGTGCCTTGGTTTTTAGACGCTATGAATATGCGCGGCGCGATATACGCAAGCGTGTTTCAGGCGGTAGTCGCGGGCGCGATAATCGCAGTCAATTTCGATTATTATAAACGCGGCTATAAAAATCTGTTTAAATTAAAACCGAATATGGATTCGCTCGTCGCGCTCGGCTCGTCGGTTTCGTATATATACGGTCTGTTTGCCGTCGCTATGATAATAACGGGGCATATAAAAGGCGATCACGATTTAATGCACGCATATATGCACAACCTTTACTTCGAGGGTGCGGCTATGATAGTTGCGCTTATCACGCTCGGCAAGTTTTTAGAGGAAAAATCCAAAAACAAAACTACCGCGGCGATAAGCAAATTGCTTGCGTTAGCCCCCGATAGAGCGGTTATCGAAGTAAACGGAGAGGAGGTCGAAATTGCCGCAAGCCAACTTAAAAAGGGCGATACGGTAATTTTAAAGGACGGTTTTTCCGTTCCCTGCGACGGCGTGGTTATAAGCGGCGACGGCTACGCGGACGAGTCGGCTTTAACGGGCGAGAGTATGCCCGTGTATAAAACCGAGGGCGACAAAGTCGTTTGCGGAACGACTTTCGGCGGCGGTTCGGTAAAGTTTACAGCCACGCAGGTCGGCGAGGACAGCACCGTCTATAAAATAGTAAAACTCGTAGAGGACGCCAACTCCACGAAAGTTCCCATAGCGAAGATAGCCGATACGGTAGCGGGATATTTCGTGCCTGCGGTAATGGCTATTGCGCTTATCGCACTTTGCGCTTGGCTTATCGCGGGCAAGGGCGTTGCGTTTGCGGTAAACGCGGCGGTTTCCGTTCTCGTCGTTTCGTGTCCGTGCGCCTTGGGTCTTGCCACCCCCGTCGCGCTTATGGTCGGCACGGGTAAAGCCGCCGAAAACGGCATACTCGTAAAAAGCGGCGAGGCACTGCAAAAACTTTCCTCGGTAGATACCGTCCTGCTCGATAAAACGGGTACGCTTACGGCTAACAAGCCGCGCGTAACCGATTATAAAATATTCGGCGATAGAGCGGAAAACGAATTTTTCACGCTTTGCGCGTCAGCCGAAAAACCGAGTTCGCACCCCCTTTCAAAACCCGTTATCGCGTTGGCTAAAGAAAAGGGCGCAAGCGTTATAGCCGCGGATAATTTCGAGGCGATAGGCGGTAAAGGTCTTAAAGCCGAGGTAAGCGGCAAAAGCGTGGTAATAGGCAATAAAAAACTGCTTTTAACCGAACTTAAATTAAGCGAAGATAAAGCCGCGCTCGTAGAAAAAATCGCCGAGGAAAACGCCACCGTACTGTTCGTCGGCATAGACGGCGAGTTGGCGGGTTACTTTACCGTAGAGGACGAAATCACGCCCGAAGCGCGCCACGCCGTTTCCGAACTCAAAAAGATGAAAATGAAGGTGGTAATGCTCACGGGCGATAACGAACGCGCGGCTAAAAAAGTTGCCGAAGAGTTAAATATAGATTATCGCGCCGAGGTTTTGCCCGACGATAAATACGCCGAAGTGGTAAAATACACTTCCGAGGGCAAAAAAACGCTTATGATAGGCGACGGCGTAAACGACGCACCCGCGCTTTCAGCGGCGTTCGTCGGTATGGCGATAGGCGCGGGTACGGATATTGCGGTCGAGAGCGCGGACGCCGTCTTGATAAAGAGCGACCTGCGCGACGCGGTAAGCGCGATAAAACTCGGCAAAGCCGTTATGCGCAACGTAAAGGAAAATTTGTTCTGGGCGTTTTTCTATAACGTGGTGTTAATACCCGTTGCGTGCGGAGTGCTGTATATTCCGTTCGGCATAACGCTCAACCCGATGCTCGCGTCGGCGGCAATGAGTTTGTCAAGCGTTTCGGTAGTGCTTAACGCGCTCCGACTTAATTTTTTCAAAACAGATAAAGGAGAACCCGATATGAAAAATAAAAACGAAAACTTAACCACAGTCTATATAGACGGAATGATGTGCGCGCATTGCGCAAAGCGCGTAACCGAAATTTTTGCCTCGCTCGGCATAACCGCCGAAGTCGATTTAAAAAAGAAACGCGCCACCTTTGAAAACACTTCCGTTTCCGACGAAGAGATAATAAAGGCGATTTCGGACGGCGGCTACACGGTCAAAAAGATCGTCCGTTGACGCTTACCGAGAAAATTTGCCGCCCGCCGCCCGCTTTTTTATTGTCATTGCGAGGGAGCAAAGCGACCGCGGCAATCCCACCGAATAACTGACAATACAATAGTTCAGGGGGATCGCCACACTGACTGCTATTCGGCACTTAGCGCT
>CAVLAV010000323.1:0-2794 GCA_963660735.1 bacterium | reverse complement strand
CGCCATTCTTCCGCCCGTAAGCGACGAAACTTCCTTTTCGGGATTGCCTTCGGAATTTATAGTGTAATAAACGCCCGAACGCTTTGCGAGTTCTAACTTTTCGTCCGAAGAGTCGATTAAAATAGGCACGCCCTGATAATATATAATAAGTTGCGCGATTATAGTGCCGAGTAAAGTTCCGCCTATTATCGCCACGTGCTGACCTTTTTCAACGTCGAGTTTGTCGATAACCGAAAGCGCGAGTTTAATAAGTTCGATATAAACGGCGTCCTCGTCGCGAATGTTCGCGGGCAGGGGGAAAACGTCGGCTTGATTAACGACGGCGAAATCCTTTAAAAAACCGTCCTCGTTTTTGCTTGCAACGCAAAAGTCGTAACAGTCGTTTTGTTCGCCCGTTACGCAGTGCGGACATTTTCCGCAGTTTTTTACCGCCGAAACGTAAACCCTCGTACCCTTTTCGAGGTAAGGCGATTCTATGGGCAACTCGTTTATTTGTCCTATTGCCGCCATACACGGAATTATGGGTAACTTAACTTTCTTATCCTCGCCGAGGTAAGTAACTACGTCCTCGATAGTGATAAGAGCCTTTGTTATGCGGAGTTTAACGCTGTCTACGTCCGCTAAAAGTTCGGTTTTGTTTACGTTTTGCAAAACACCGGCTTTGGTTATTTGCCAACCTTGCATAAATACCTCTTTCGGCTGTCCGCCAAGCGAACGAAAGCCACGGTAGCATTATATACCATAATCGAAATTTTTGCAACTAAAAATACGGCAACGACCTAAGAAAAGGTAGTGCAAAACGATTAAATAAAAAAAAGTTAAAAATAATTCATTTTTCGACCTAATCGCTTGACGGAAATTGAAAAATAATATATAATAAGTAAGTATTTAATCTTGTGAGGTGATAATATGAAAGCGGAAATCCATCCTGCGTATAAAATCGTAACCGTGCAGTGCGCTTGCGGCGAAACTTTCCAAACCGGCACGACGAAGAACGTAGACGTAGTTAAAGTAGATATTTGCAGCAAATGTCACCCGTTCTTTACCGGTAAGCAAAAACTCGTTGATACCGGCGGGCGCGTTGACAAATTCAAGAAAAGATATAATATCTGAACGGGATACGCTCCGCACCTTTCATAGGTTGCAGGAGCGTGTTTTTTATTTAAACTTACCGTTTCTATGCGGCTCGGCGACTGTGCAAAAGTCGCGGGAGCGTGATTTTTATTTAAACTTATGGCAAAAAAGAAAAATAAAAACAAAACTTATATAGGCGGGCAAGCCGTTATAGAGGGCGTTATGATGCGCGGCAAAAAGGGCGTTGCTACCGCCGTGAGAGATCAGGACGGCGTAATTCGGCTCGAGGCAAAGCGCATAAAGCAGTCCTCAACGGCAAAGACCTTGTCCAAAATACCCGTAATAAGGGGCGCGATTAACTTTTTCGTGTCGCTCGTTTCGGGTACGCGCATACTTATGCGTTCGGCGGAAGTCTACGGCGAGGCGGAGGGCGAGCCGTCTAAATTTGAAAAATGGCTATCCGAAAAATTTAAGATAGACGCAACCAACGTAGCGTTGTTTTTAGGTGTTGCGCTCGGACTCGTGTTTTCTATAGGCTTGTTTTTCGTTATACCGCACCTTGTGGGCGAACTTTTACGTTCGCTTTTCGCTGTAACGGGCGTATGGCGAAATCTTATAGAGGGTTTGGTAAGAATAGCCATTTTCGTGTGCTATATTTTGCTGACCTCGCTTATAAAAGACGTTCGCCGAACGTATATGTACCACGGCGCGGAACACAAAACCATTACTTGTTACGAAAAAGGACTTGCGCTTACGGTAGACAACGTGCGCGCTTGCAGGCGCGTTCACGACAGGTGCGGCACGACCTTTTTATTTATAGTAATGATTATAAGTATACTCGTGTTTTCTCTGTTCGGCGCTGTGTTTCCGCAGGTGAATAACGGCGTGCTTAAACTTTTGTGCAAACTCGCGCTTTTGCCGCTCGTGGCGGGCGTTTCTTACGAGGTGCTTAAATTGCTTGCCAAAACCGACAGTCCGCTCGTCTATCCTTTTAAAGCCCCCGGACTTGCTTTGCAGCATATCACCACCCGCGAACCCGACGACGGAATGATAGAAGTCGCTATCGCCGCCTTTGAAAAGGTGCTTAAAATGGATGAAAATCCCGACGAACCCGAATGTGATTTCGTCTGTGCCGAAAAAGTCGAAAATATCGTTAATCGCCTTAAAGATGAATTTAAGTCGGCAGGAATAGACGACGGCGCGGACGCGGAATGGCTCGTATGTTCGGTTACTGGACTTATGCGCGATTCGCTGAAAGGCGATAAAATAGCCTCGGCAACCGAGGTGGAAAAGATAAACAAACTCGCCGCCGAAAGAAAGAAGGGCAGACCGCTTTGGTACGTTTTGGGTACTTGTAATTTTTACGGCTACGACTTTAAGGTGGACGAAAGAGTGCTTATTCCCCGACCCGAAACCGAGGAACTCGTAGAGAGGGCGTTAAAGCAAATTACAAAGGACGACTGCGTACTCGACCTTTGCACGGGTAGCGGAGCGATTGCCGTAACCGTCAATCTGAAAAGCGGCGCGACGGTAACCGCGAGCGATATTTCCGACGAGGCGTTGTCGCTCGCCAAAGAAAACGCCGAAAAACTCGGCGCAAAAGTCGAATTTGTAAAGAGCGATTTGTTTGAGAATATTAACGATAAATTCAGCGTTGTAATCACTAATCCGCCGTATATAAAAAGCGACGATATAGGCGGTTTGCAGACCGAGGTTAAGG
>CAVLAV010000322.1:0-2798 GCA_963660735.1 bacterium | reverse complement strand
GTAATTTTAACGAAGTCTTTAAACCGTTTAAGCAATTTACCTATAAACGATTTGCCGATAGTCCTGCTCATAAAACTCATAAAACGGTTGTACGATTTTTTCGTGCGCATTTTCGAGAAGAATTTATACATTCCGTTATCGTTGCGCGAAATCGACATACCGTTGTCGTTTAACACGATTATGAGATTTTTAGGTTTTTTGTCGCTGACCGTAAACGCCTCGAGGTTTTCGCCGTTGAAAAGCGACGCGTCGCCGACGAGGTCTATAACGTAGTAATTTTCCTTGCGGGCGTCCCTTGCCGCGCAGTAACCGAGGCAAGCCGAAACCGAATTGCCCGCGTGTCCCGCGCCGAACGCGTCGTATTCGCTCTCGAACACGTTGGGAAAGCCGCTCAAACCGCCCGATTTACGGACGGTATCGAATTTATCGTTTCTTCCGCTTAAAATTTTGTGCGCGTAGCATTGATGCCCTACGTCGAATATCAATTTGTCTTCGGGAAAATCGAAAACGTAATAGAGCGCGACCAAAATATCGACCGCGCCTAAATTCGACGAAAGATGTCCGCCGTTTTCGCTCACCGTTTCAATTATTCTATTTCTTATCTCCGTCGCAAGTTCGTTAAGTTGTTTTACTTTTAACTTTTTGACGTCGGACGGAGATACGATATTTTCGAGTAACCCCATTTTCCGTCCGTTATTTTGAGTAAATTTCTATCAAGTTAAGTATAATTTCAACCGTCTTTTCAAGTGCGAACGACGGAATATACTCCATTCTTCCGTGGCAATTAAAGCCGCCCGTAGAGATATTAGGACACGGCAAGCCCTCGAACGAAAGCCTTGCCCCGTCCGTACCGCCGCGTATAGGAATGATTTTAGGCGTAACGCCCGCCTTTTTCATAGCCTTTTCCGCACTCTCGATAAGGTGATAATTGTCTTTGATTATTTCGGACATATTGTAATAACTGTCCTTTACGGTAACGCTGAAAACGTTCTCGCCGTACTTTGCGTTCAAAAAATCGCAAACACTTGCAAAAAACCGCTTTTTATCTTCAAATTTGGTTTTGTCGTGGTCGCGGATTATGTACTTTGCAACGCAGTTTTCAACTCCGCCTTTAACCTCGTCCGCCATATAAAAGCCCTCGTACTTTTCGGTATGAGCGGGTCTTTCGTATTCGGGGAGCATAGAGTGGAATTCGCAAAACAAATCAACGGCGTTTTTCATAATATTTTTCGCACTGCCCGGGTGAATACTTTTACCGTTCACGGTAAGCGTAGCCGCAGCCGCGTTAAAGTTCTCGTATTCTATCTCGCCCAACTCGCCGCCGTCCACGGTATAGCCGAAGTCCGCGCCGAATTTTTTCACGTCGAACCTGTCCGTTCCCCTGCCGATTTCTTCGTCGGGGGTAAACGCGATTAAAATATCGCCGTGCGGAATGGTTTTATCTTTTGCAAGAATTTCCGCCGCAGCCATAATTTCGGCAACGCCCGCTTTATCGTCCGCGCCGAGCAAAGTATTGCCGTCGGTAACTATAAGTTCCTTGCCGACGTAGCCGTTAAGCGCGGGGTTATCCGCAAGCGGAATTTTTATGCCGTTCGCAAGTGTAATATCGCCGCCGTTGTAAACGATGCAGGTCGGTTTTACGTCTTTACCGCTCACCGCAGGCGAAGTATCTACGTGCGAAATAAAGCAAAGGCGTTTTAATCCTTGCTTGTTTGCGGGGATAATCGCCGTTACGTAGCCGTTTTCGTCTATTTCGGCTTTTACGCCCATTTCGGTAAGTTCTTTAACTAATTCGTTGGATAAAACGAGTTGTTTTGCCGTACTCGGGCAATCCGACGAGTTTTCGTCGGACTGCGTGTCGTACTTGCAATATTTAATAAATCTTTCTTTTACGGTCATAAATCAACCTATAATAAATCAACCTATAAACGCCGCGAAAGCCTCGTAAGTGCTGTAAAGGTCGGCTTTGGAAATTACTTCGTAAGGCGCGTGCATAGAGATTACGGGTACGCCTATATCTATCGTGTCGATATTGAGTTTGGCTATATATTTTGCAACCGTGCCGCCACCGCCGGCGTCTACCTTGCCGAGTTCAGCCATTTGCCAGTTTACTTTCGCTTTTTCAAATATACGCCTTACGTAGCCTACGAGTTCCGCACTCGCGTCGCTCGAACCGCTCTTACCGCCCGCGCCCGTAAATTTGCAAAGAGCCGTTCCGCAGGAAACTATGCTCGAATTTCTCTGTTCGTATACGCTTGCAAAGTTGGGGTCGAAACCTGCGGTTACGTCTGCTGAAAGGCATTTGCTGTTAGCCCTTACTATGGACGCGGGAACGCCCTGCGATGCCGCAAGCATATCCACGAGGTCGGAGAAAATCCCGCATTGCATACCCGTCGCGCCCTCACTGCCTATTTCTTCTTTGTCGGCAAGCACTACCACAACGGTGGAAAGTTCGTCTTTACTCTCGCCCAAAGCGGTTATTGCGGGATAGGAACAGACTTTATCGTCGTGTCCGTAGCCGCCCACGAAAGCGCGGTCGAAACCTATATCGCGAGCCTTATATGCGGGAACGACGCAAAGTTCCGCGCTTATAAAGTCGGTTTCTTTTATACCGTAAGTGTTGTTGAGTTTTTTAAGCACGGTAAGTTTAACTTTTTCCTTAACGTCGTCGTCTTTAAACGGATAACCGCCTACGAGAACGTTGAGCGTTTCGCCGTCTATCGCGGTAGCCAAAGGCTTGGTTACCTGTTCTCTTGATAAATGCGGTAAAAGGTCGTTGATATAAAATACGGGGTCTC
>CAVLAV010000321.1:0-2799 GCA_963660735.1 bacterium | reverse complement strand
CGGCAATCCCTTGGAGTAAAGTACGGCGTATATACCGCGTACTTTTTCGGGGGGATCGCCACGCTTGCGCTCGCGATGACAAGCAATAATAACCCCTATCGGCGGCAATGCCGACGATAGGGGTTAAACCTTACAAAGTCTTTTTAGGATTTTTCTTAATAACCGCCGCATAGAACGGATAACAAAGCATAGCGAGTGCCGAACCGACGGCGAACACCACGAAAATTAGCGTCCAGTTTTTTTCGTCGGCGATAAGTCCCAACGCAAACGAACTCACGGCGTTGCCGAGATAACAAAGTCCGTTTAAAAAGCCCGACAAAAATCCCGCGTTTGCTCTGTCCGCTAAATACAGCGGCGCTTTAGAGGTGTAAAGGTTGGTAGCCGCGCCCGAAAACAACCTTATCAAAATCAACATTATAAACAGTACCGCCCAGTGCGTGTTTATAAGGAATATCGTCGCCACCGACAAAACTGCCGTGCCGCCGAACAACACGAGCGAACTGTTGTTAAACGACTTGCACCACACGTAGACTAATTCCGACAGTATGGAGTTGAATATCGAGAAGAACGGCAGAAACGCCGCAAGGAACGCCGAGAACCCTTCGCCCAGGTCGTATAAATTGAGCATTATGGTAGGGGTCCAGGTGCCTATTCCGCCCCCGATCGCGTAGGAAACGAACGCGAAAAACGCGAGTTCGCAAAGCGCGATTACGCCGAGTCGGGGTGCGTCGAGGGTTGCCGCGCTTTCCGTTTTGACGGTCGGTGCGACCGTCGCGGCGTTCGTTTTGCGCATTTTCAGACTGCCTATAATCCAAGCAATTCCCGCAAAGGTCATAGTCGCGGCGGATATAACGAACGAGTATTTAAAGTTTTCGGGTTTGGAAAACAATGCGCTTATGCCGTAAGAACCGAAAGTGCCTACCGTGGTCGCGCAGGACATTACTATCGAGGCGGCGGCAAGATACTTCTTTTCCACGTTTTCGCTTATGGTAAGCATAACCGAGGGGTAGAGTATAGATTGTGCGGCGGCGTTCAACGCCCAAAGCGCGTAGAGCGAATTAAACGGTACGCCCAAATACACCACGAGGTTTATCGCGCTTGATAAAAGTACGGCTATAAGACACATAACGCGCTTATTGTACCTTTTGCAAAGCAAGCCGTTTACTATTTGCCCCGCGCCGTAGGTAAGAAAATACAGCGTGGAAACCAAGCCCGCCTCGGTGTAAGTAACGCCTGCGGTTTTTTCAAAAAGGTTGATGTTAGAGGTGTAACTGTACCTGCCGAGTTGAGCCGCAAAGTAGATAAAGAAACACAAAAATACTAAAAACCATTGATAGGATTTGGAGTGCGAACCGTTATTCGCCGTAACCGAATTTTCCATTTTTCCTCCGCTCGTAAATTTTTGCGTAAAAACGCTTGCTTAAAAAGCAAATAAATTATACAATATAGTTGTCAAACGCGCAAAATGATTTAATATATTTTTTAAATTGCGCGCAAATTAGGCGAAACGCGCATTTTTCGGTGCTCGTTTGGGTGAAAATTATGAAGATAACAAGCGAAACGATTTACAACGCAATATGCAAAAACGGATTTGTAAAGGTTACGGATCTTGCCAGGCAGTATAATTTAAGCGCGTCCTCCGTGCGCCGCAAACTCGACGAACTCGAAAAAGACGGACTAATAACCCGTACTCACGGCGGAGTTAAGTCGGTAGAGGACGATTTAACCGTAACGAGTTTCGCTACGCGCGCGCATACCAACGTTGCCGAAAAAAGGCGTATAGCGTTAAAGGCGATAAAACTTATCCGCGAGGGCGACGTGATTTTTCTCGACGCGTCCTCCACGACCTACTTTTTAACCGAGTATTTAAACGAATTTTCCAAAATAAAAGTCATAACGAACGGAATAGATACGCTCGCCGCGCTTGCCGCAAAGGGTATAAGCGCGTACTCGACGGGCGGTAAAGTTTCGCCCGAAAGTCCGTCGGTTTTGGTAGGGCAATTCGCCCGCAACGCCGTTTACAGCGTACACGCGGATATAGCCTTTTTCTCGGTGCACGGCATAAACGAAAACGGCGAAATTTTCGACAGTAATCAATCGTGTAACGAAATAACTTCGTGTATGATAAAATGTTCGGATAAAGTAGTGTGCCTTTGCGACAATACCAAAATAGGTAAGAGCGGAGCGTTTAAAATTTGCAACGTGTCCGACGTAGACTTCGTGGTGTGCGACCGCGACGTAAGCGGATCGTTCGACCTGCCCGAAAACGTGCAACTTATTTGTTGATATTAAAATTAAAATGCGGCTTGCCTTTTTTAGGCAAGCCGCTTGCAATTTATTTGCAATATTCTTTATAGTAACATTCCAAACAAGGTTTTTTCTTTGGTTTTTCTTTCGGGCGGCACGGGCAGGGGCAACCGCACGGCGGCAATAAAGGCTCGCCGTTGCAACGCTTTAATATAGCGGTCGCCGCTATTGCGCCGAGTACCGCGCCTATTATCAAAGTTTCGCAGTTTTTCATAAGTATACCTCGGCTTGCGCCTACTATATATTACGCTTTGAAAATGAAAAGAGTTACTTTTTTCACTTAAGTCGTGGGATATTTCGCTTACGCTCAATATGACGTAAAATCCCCTATCGTCGGCTTTGCCGACACTTCCCCCGAAGGAGGAAGCGGAGTTTGTTTTACTGTCTTTGCGAGGAAGCGTAGCGACGAAGCAAACTCCCGGGAGGGTGGAGGTCTACGGAGTATATGCCCCGTACTTTTTCGGTGGGATTGCCGCGGTCGCTATGCTCCCT
>CAVLAV010000320.1:0-2805 GCA_963660735.1 bacterium | reverse complement strand
ACCCTGAATACAGTTGGAGGGGATTCTATGCGGATGACGAAAGAGAACTGTCCAACGGAACTCATACGTTCAAATTTTATGTTAAGGATAACTTCGGTAATGTTACGGAAAAATCTGTAGTATTTACCATTGCGGCAGAAGATAGCGTTCAGACAGCAGTAAAAGTATCGGCGGCAACCGCAGATGCGCCTAAGTTAGGTGGTGAATATACTCTTCATCTGACTACAAATACAACAAATTTCAGCGGTATCAAGGAAAGCAGAATAGAAATAAACAATAAATTCAATGTTAAAAATGTTGTTTTTGCGGATGGCGTAACGGGATCTTATACATATTTGCCCGGTTCCGGAACGATGGGCAAGCTCAGTATTACAATCGAAAGCGCCAACTTAAGCGATAAAAATATTGTTTCAGACAATGCTTTCTTGAAATATGAAGTTGCGCAAATCATTCTCGATGTTCCCTCTTCGATAGACGCTGACAGTAAAATAAATTGGCAAGTTTTGATGTTAAATTATGTTGCCGATAATGAAAAAGGAACATCATCGTACAGTACAGAAACTTATTACGAATCGGTTATAGCGGCGTATAGTATTAGCGTCGATACACTTGTTGTCGGTCATGAGACGGTTATAACTGTTTATGATTATGAAGGAAAGGTGGCAACCGCGGTTTCAGTGTACGGCAACGGCACAAGTCTCGGTGAAACCGACGAAAACGGAATTTTGACGACCGATTCTTTAACGGTAACAGCCGGAAATATCGATATATACGCAAAAGATTCCGAAGGCGCTGTTTCGTTTGTTGTAAACACAAGATGCTATCTTCCAATCGAGGGTGCGGAAAAGCCTACGTATTTGCTTTATAATGCGGTAAAAGATCCAATGACGCAGAAAAATATATCATGGATTGTTAGCCCGGCATATGCTAAAGCATTTGCAAAAATTGAAATTTCAGAAAACAGTGATTTAACCGAATCGCGCACAATAGAGGGCAAAAATATTTTATTTGCTTATAAAGTTACCGATCGTGCTGCATATCTTAATAATTGTACGATAGACGGTCTTAAACCTGCAACTACATATTATTATAGAGTCGGCGACGGAACGACTTGGTCGGACATCAGATCGTTCGTTACGAAATCTTCGTCGAAAAATACGCATTTCTTTGTAATAGGCGATATGCAAGGCGAAGATGCCGTTATGGCAGAAAAATTTTCCAAACTTATGAGCGGAGCCGAATACGATTATGATTTTGGTATTCAATGCGGCGACGCCGTCGATAATGTTCAGAAATACGATGAATGGCAGCTGACTCTCGGCATTTTTTCCGACGGTGTGTATGCAGACATTGACGTTATGCATGTCATAGGCAATCATGAAGTGTTCAACGGGGATAATAATGCCGATGCGGCAAGAACTTCGTTTGGCGTTTCGGTAGATCGAGCCGGAGGGTATTATTCTGTAGAGTACGGCAATGTTTATATTGCGACGTTCGGCTACACGCTCGATGATAAGCTCTTGGCTGAGCAAATCGATTGGCTTATCAAAGACGCGGCAAAGACCGATTGTCGCTGGAAAGTTCTTGCGGTGCATGTTCCTACATTTAAATCGAACAGCGAACAAACGGATAGCAGATTCTATACGGAGCATTTACCGGCTGCAGCAAAAGCGGCGGGAATCGATTTTGTATTCTCCGGACATGATCATAGTTATGCGCGCAAAACTGTAGACGGAACTACGTATTTTATTGTTGGTACGGCTGGAGAGAAAAAATATTTTTGTATGGATAACGGGTTCGGTTTCGAAATCGTAACGCAGGAATACGATGCTTTATATCTTTCTGTAGAGGCAACGAAAGACTATATTGAAATAACGGCGTACAATGTAGATTCAAACGGCAACGCGACTGTGTTTGATAATTTGAAAAAGAGCATTAACCGCTGCGAAAACGACGAGCATGAATACGTTTATAAAGATGGTGAAATAGCTTGTTCAAAGTGTGAGACTACATGTGAATTTGCTGAATACATCGGTTTGTATCGAAAGGACGGCAAATATTATTATGCGATGAAAGGTAAAAACATCATTGGTTGGCAACAGATAGGTGAATACTGGCATTATTTCGGTCAAGACTATGCTGCCGTTACGGGAGAGTGCAAAATTGGTAACGTTACCTATCAATTCGACGAAACAGGCATGACAAAAGGTGCTTGGTATACGAATACGAACGGAACGCGTTATTATTATGGTCCGAGTTTTTACATAGCTCAAAATCCGGGATATATGACATTGCATGACATAGACGGGAAAACTTATAATTTCGGAAATGATGGTTATCTTACTTATGGAATTCAGATTCTTCGCGACAGCACATCGTTCAAAAAATATGTGTTTGATTTTGGGGTTGATGGTGCTCTTGTAAGCAAGATAACAAAGCTCGGATTTATTACTGTGCAAGGTTCAACTTATTATATCAATGAAAATGAGTATATTCAGATGAATGGAGGATTAATCGAAGTAGACGGATCCTATTACTATGTATGTTACAGCGGAAAGCTGAAACAGAGCGGGAATATGACGTTGACCGAAGAAACGGCGAACGGACTGTATGAGGTAGGTACGTATTACTTTGGAGAAGACTGCAAAATGGTTGAACCTCCGAAATCGGATCATATAACCGGAATTGTATGGGAAGAAGCGAATAATCGTTTTGTATATAAAGTAGACGGGAAAGTACAGGAGAATCTTGGATTAATCGAAGTAGACGGATCCTATTACTATGTATGTTACAGCGGAAAGCTGA
>CAVLAV010000319.1:0-2823 GCA_963660735.1 bacterium | reverse complement strand
TTAGCAATACTACGCTCAATATGACGTAAAAAACGCGGCGGGCAAAGGAATTTGCCCGCCGCGTTTAACTGCCGCGTTTTGTTTTAGCCGTTATTCCGTATAGCCGTTTACGCGCGCTAATATATACGCCGCAAAAGCGGCGATAGCGTGGTCGCAACTCGCTTTGGGACTTAAATGTTCCCATAAAGTACCCGTCCGTTCCGCCATAACGCCGAAAATCTTTTTCGTTTCCTGCTCGGCGCGGGCAAATTCGCCTTTGTCGTACAGCAAGTCGAGCCGCATAAGCATACCCGTGATTATATTAGAACCGCCTACTTCGGGGCGATAATTTCCGTCGCGGTTTACGCCGAATTTCTCTATCATAACTTTAAGCAAATCGCCGAAATTTTCCTCGTCCGCAACACCCGAGAAAAACGCGAAATACTGACAAGTTTCGCTTATATGATTTTTAAGCACGGCGACGCCGTTTTCTCTCACGCGGTTATCCTGGAAAAATTCGCCGTCGAAAGACTGCTTTATTATCTCTTTTTTAATTTTTTCCGCTTTTAGTTTAAGTTCTTCGTCGCCGAAAGTTTGAGCGACTTCCGCAATCGCTTTATAATAAAGCATATTAGTGGGATAGTTTATTCCGCACCTATACTCTTTACTGCCTGCAACCGACCACTCGACGAAAACCCAACTTTCGAGATCTTCCAACAGTCCGTCGGAATTTTCAAACGCAGTAAACGCGTTTAAAATTCCGTAAAGTTTATCTTTCGTCTTTTGCTCGTAGCCCTTTAACTTGCCCCTTTTTAAAAGTTCGCAGGCGTTAAGCGCAAACCACATACATACGTTGGGTATGTATTCGCCGTTTATATGCTCGCTCGGGTAACACATAGGGGTCATACCCGCGCGGATTTCCTTAACGCCGCTATCGAGCACCTCGGCTAAAACGGACGCCTCGAAAACGGAATCGTTACCCGAAAACAGCCGTGCCGCCTTTGACGAATAGTATTGATCGTTAAGCCACCCCGCCCGCTCGCGCGAGGGGCAGTCGGTAAGAATATCGTAGGCGTTTTGCGCGAGAGTATGCCTTGCCGCGGACAAAATTTCGTTTAACTTTTCGTCTTTAAAATCAAGGCGTACTTTGTACATATCGGCATTTTCAAGCAAGCGCATATTTACGGATATTCGCTCTATATTGCCGCTTTCGACTATTACTCTTACGAGTTTTGCTGTATACGGTTCTACGCTTTCGAGGCTGTAGTCGCCCTTTTCGAGTTCGTATTTAATCACGTTGCAACAATCGAGCCTTACGGGGTCTACGCCGCAAAACTTATCCGAAAACATCTCGTCGAAAGTAATATACACTAAAGCCTTTTTAGTAACCGTAAGATTTACCGTTATAAAGCCCGCCTCATTTCTGCCCAAATCGAAATCGAGATACTCGCCGCCCGTAAGCGCGGTTTTGATTTTATCGCCGCGCGCAAACTCGTAGCGGCAGACTTTTTCGGTCATACATTCGTAGAGTTCGTCCTTTATATACCCCTCGAATTTATTGCCGACCTGATAAATAGAACGGTCTTTCCAGTCGGGCAAATCGGGATTTACCGTAAACTTTCCGCTTGCGAAACTTTTGCCCTCAACCGTTTTTACGGGCGGAGTAAGCGCAAAAGGTTGCGGTATAATTTCGGGCGTTTCGCCTTGCGAAAAGGCTACTTCTTTGCCGAAAGAATAAGTTTTTGCCCCATTCGTAATTTTATAAATTTCGGAAAAACCGCGTTGAAAACTATATCTTTGCGAATTTTTAACCCTGCTCGCGTTAAGGTAACAGGTAAAATCTTTTTCGGTATAGACCGCGCCGCCCAAAGTCAGGTTCACGCTTAAAAACGCGGGTTGTTTTACGTTGCTGTAACACGCGACCCCGTAAGAAATAAGCCGCACTATTACTTGATTTTCGCCCGCGGGGAGCGGCACGGAAAACTCGTTTAATACGGCGTAGCCTTTCGCCGTGCGCGACGGACCGTAAAACGCCGTTTCGCCGTTTATAATCACCTTATAATAGTCCGCGGCGGCAATTTTAAACTCCGCCCGTTCGCTCTTTTCCAAAGTAAATTGCTTAACGAAAAGCAAATCTATATTTTTATCGTCTTTAAAATCAAATCTTGCGCATTTCAGTTTCATTTTAAACCTCGTAAATCGGCGTAGAAAATCTCGCCGTTTTTCCGTTATATTCGACTTCGGTTTCTATAACGAACGCGGTCGCGCCGCTCGGCAGAGTAGTCGCGTAATTGCCGTCTTCGCCCGTTATTCTCTCTTTAAAAAATACCCATTTATGCGAATCTTCGTCCGAAGAAGTCGTATAGGTAAGGTAAACGCCTTTAAACTCGCCTTTTGAATAATCGAGCGTTACTTTATCGCCCGTTACCGTCGCCCCGTTTATTACGGGAACGGTATCTTTGCCGCCTAAAATATGCTCGAAGAAGGCGTAAACCTCTTCGGTTTCGTCCCACAAATGCCCGTGGAACAAATCGTATCTCTGCGAATAGAACGCTTTTCCCTTAATTAACTTTGCCGACTTAATTCGGTTTTTAACGGCGAAACAGTTATCCGCCACGCCCGACACGAACAGCGTAGGTTTGGTGCAGTACGGCAAATACGAAGAGGGGTCGTAAACCGCCGCCCACTCGCTCGTTTTGCCTTCGCCGCCGAAAGTCGCGTTTTTATCCGCCGCCGTCCAAAAACTATCCTCGTACAGATAGCCCGCGCCGTACACGGGCGCAAAGGCGTTAAAGCGTTTATCCACGCCCGAAGTAACCAAAGTTATGACGCTGCCCCAAGATA
>CAVLAV010000318.1:0-2826 GCA_963660735.1 bacterium | reverse complement strand
GTAAACCTTTATCCCGTGTGGAAAGACGGCATAACGGGACTCAGCGTAACTTCGGAAAAAGTTACGTGGGATTCCTATGCTACGGGCGCGAAGTACGATATTAAGGTAAGCAGCACCGCTTCGGCAGGTACGCAACAAACGGTTTCGCAGACCGAATTCAAAATTTCGGATTATCTTAAAAACGCGGGCGAGTACGTAATTACGGTTTCTACGGACGGCGCAAGCAAAACGGTTTATTACAATAATAAAGCGTTGGCAAGACCGACCGTTGAAATAATCGACGGAACGACCGTTAAATACAATGCGGTTGCAAACGCAGAAAAATATTACGTAACCGTAGATTGCGGCAATGAGGACCACCGCCATACGGCAGTCGACAACGGCACTTCCACCGTATACGACATCTCCTCCTGCGAAATGCAGAAAGGCGGCATAAAGGTATACGTAGAGGCTAAAGCCAACGGCTTCGTATCTTCCACTTCGGAAGTCTGCCGTTTCGAGAGAAATCTCGACGCGATAAAAGGTGTCGTTATAAACGGTAACGAACTCGTATGGAATTCTGTAGACAAGGCAATTTCTTACGTGGTAGTGATAGACGGCAAAGAATATAACGTAGGCGCGGTAAATTCCTACTCGCTTAAATCCGTAGCGGCAGGCGAACATACCGTAGGCGTATATCCCGTTGCCAAGGGTTACAACAGCCCCGACGCTACCAACGCCGCCATCTACAATAAAGTACAACTTGCCACTCCTACGGGTGTAACGCTCGTTGACGGCAAAATCGTTTGGGACGCAGTGGCAGACGCTACCGCTTACACCGTTAAAATCGGCGACGTTGCGGTAAACACCGACACTAATTCCGTCGAGTTCAAGAGCGAATATTTAAGCGGTAAGTCGAGCGTTACGGTAAGCGTGTGCGCGGCTATCGCGGGAGACTCGGCGAGCGAATCCGCTTATTCCGACGTCTGCATGATAAACTACGGCACCGTTGAGAACGTTAAGTACGAAAACGGTACGGTAACCTGGGATCCCGTTGCGTTGGCAACCGGTTACGTTATAACGGTAGGCGGAAAGTCCGTAACGACCGTTAAAGACGGTACGACTGCAAAAATCGAATTCCTTAAAGGCGGCGCGAACGAAATAAAAGTCGCCTACACGATGAAGATAAACGGTCGCGACAGGGAAGTAGGTTCTGCGACTATAAGCGTTACCGCTTACGAAGTCAAATTCTATAACACCGACGGAACTTATAAGTCCGTTTACGCGGCTTACGGCGACGAAATCTCCGCCGTGGCGAAAGACGTACCCGGTTATCATTTCAGCGGTTGGTACGATATACCCAACGGCGGTAAATATAACGGCAGTAAATTTACTTCGGGCGTTATAGGTAAAACGAGCGACCTGTCGCTTTACGCCTATTTGTCCCCGAATAAGTACACCATAACTTACGACGCCACTTACGGTGAAGTATCGAAGGTTTCAGACGACGTTTATTACAGCGAATCGTTTAAGTTGATCGTTCCCACCACTACGGACGAAAACCTCGTGTTTGACGGTTGGTATACGGACGTTAACGGCGCGGGTACTCGCTACACCGATAGTGAGGGTAAAAGCCTGAAGAACTGGGCTATCACCGACGGCGCTACGCTTAAAGCAAACTGGAAACAGTTATTCAACTTTACGCTTAATGCCGAAAAAACCGGTTATAACGTAACCGGCGGCGCGGCTCTCGAAAACGTAGAGGAAGCGACTATTCCCGAAACGTATCAGGAATTGCCCATAGTTTCGGTTGACGATTTGTCTACGGGTATTTCGCTCGTAAAGATTAAAATTCCGAGATTCGCAAGCATACTTACCGGCGACGGCGCGGGCGTGTTGTCCAGTGCGTTCAAATCTTGTAAAAAACTTGCCGAGATCGAGATTTACGAACCGAAGGACGAGCAACTTAAAAAACTCGACGCCAAATTCGTAACTTACGACGGCGTTATCTATGAGATTACCGGCACCAAAGAGCAGAAGACCGATACGGGCGTTGAAACCGTTATAACGGGGGCTAAACTTTCTATGGTTCCGCTCGGTAAAACGGGTAATATGATCGTTTACGACAAGACTACCGAAATTAACTCGTACGCGTTTAACCAAAGTTCCGTTTCGAGCGTTACTATACCCTCTTCGGTTACGGTTGTAAAATCTAACGCGTTCACTTCTTGCGGCAGTTTAACGGAAGTTGTATTTGAAAACGAAGAAGGTGCACAACCCTTAACAATCGAAACCAAAGCGTTCGTCAGTTGCGGTAAACTCGAAAAAGTTGATTTGCCCGCAAGACTGGCCGCAAGCACTCAGAAAGTTTCGGTTACAACTAAAAGTACCACTCTCCTGAAGGATATCGAATATTCGATGGACTTTGACGAAACCATATTTACTTCTTGCAGCGCAATAAAGGCGGTAAACGTAGTAGGTACTTACACCGATGCGGCTTACTCCTCCGACGACGGTATTATTTACGATGCAAAAGGCAATAAAATAATTTATTGTCCCAAGGGCAGGGAAAATGCCGTTGCCATGGCAAATAAAGTTACGACTATCGGTTCGGCTGCATTCTACGGTTGTACGAAAATAGAGAACGTGGAAATAGGCACGAACGTAACCACTATCGGTGAGTTTGCGTTTTATGATTGTAGCGCGATATCAGACCTTACCTTTAAGGGAACTAAAGATATTGCTCCTTTAACGATTAAGTTTGGTGCGTTCTACAATAATACCGCTCTCTCGCAGGTTACTCTTCCCGATAACCTTTACGTGTTAGAGGCGTGTGCTTTCGGTAGC
>CAVLAV010000317.1:0-2829 GCA_963660735.1 bacterium | reverse complement strand
CATAAGCAGGATATGATGAACCGCCTCGGCAAAATGTTTGTGCAGCCGTCAAAAGAATAAAAAAAGCAAGGCAAAAAGCCCTGCAAAACCGACGATTTTTGAAATTTTGACTCTCAAAAATACGTACACCTAATATGCTATTAGACGTACACCCTATGTTTATTGTAACAAAACAAAGTCGTTTTGTCAAGTGGTATCAACGCCGTTTTAGAACATTTTAATAGATTTTTAAGAAAAAAGTTCATTTTGGCGATTTTTAGATGGACACACAGGTTCAATCCGTTCATCTAATAGCATATTAGATGAACGCGCTGAAGGGCGAAACGTTCGCCTATTATGTTTATAAGGAAATATTTTTTAGCGGAGGACAAAACCAGTGAAAAAGAAGATCAAAAAAGGCTTTACCGTTGTAGAGCTTGTAATTGTAATCGCAGTTATAGCGATTCTTGCGGCGGTACTGATTCCGACCTTTACAAACATTGTAAAGAAAGCGAACGTTTCTAACGATACTTCGCTTGTTAAGAACATAAATATCGCTTTGGCGGCGGAAGAAGCGACGGACGGCAAACCCGCAACCATGCACGAGGCGCTTGCCATGGCAGAGGAAAACGGCTTTGTTGTGGAAAAGCTCACCCCGCGTAGCAGCGGCGACATCGTGTGGGATTCGACAACCAACCGCTTTGCGCTTATCGAAGGCGACAAAACCATATATTCCGAGAGCGGCGCAAGCGTACCGCAGAACGCAAGCGTGTGGAAAATCGTTTCCACCGCGGAAGAAGCAACTGCCAGCACAACGTATAGCAGTTATATTAAGGGAACAGACGTAACGGGCGAAATCTCCGTTACCACCGGTTTGGACGTAGGCGAAAATACGGGAATAACAAGCATAACCTACGCAAGCACGGACTCTCAGGAAGTGGTTATCCGTACAAATTCTATGGAAACGGAAATCGGACAATCTTCCGGAACAATTCACCATTATGGTCAAGGGAAATATGCTATTACAAGCGGAACTGAATGGTGTGAACACGGAACGCTTTGTGAAGTTCAAGTAAGCAAAGGCACTGTAAATATTGAAGATTCCGCAAAAGTAAACGGCGTTAAAGCAACCGGAACCGAAGTTGAATCTATCACTTGCAATAATGATAGTTTACTTTATGTTACTGCAGATAGCAGTGATAATTTAGTTAGTTCAGATAAAGTGCATGTTGCCGAAGGGACACTCATTGCTGATGAAGAAAGAGATATAACTAGTAGTGCTATCATTTATAATGGTGATGATAATTTTTATGAATTTAGTAATTCTAATCAAGAAATGGATGAGCCTAATCCATTAGCAGAATATGGAGTTTATTGGACAAGTGTTACTTTGCTAGATGATTTAGAATTAGAGGGATATTGTTTAGGCGATAAACATTTCTACAATGCAAGTAAAGGATTCACTTATTTATTTGATTTAAATGGACATAAATTAAGTATTTCCGGGGAAAATAATGGTTACTCAGGTATAATATATCTTAAAGATGATGCTGTATCTACTTTTAAGAATGGAACAATTGAATTTAAAAGTGTTGATAATAGTAAAAATCAAATTGAGGTAGGTGGTGGAACTCATACATTCGAAAATGTAACGATTGATGCTTCAAGTTGTAACGATGTATTTTATTTTACCGGCGATGGTAACCTTAATCTTAAAAATTGTAAAATAACCGCTGCCAGTCAATGTATAACAACAAATGCTAATAAAAATGATGGCACTGTACAAAACCCAACCGTTACAATCAGCAATTGTGAATTAGAATCAAAAGACGGATTCGGAATATTTAACACGAATAATATTACGTTTGATATCGATAATTCCACGATTAAAGGAACACAAGGCGCGTTGTTCTTAAGAAACGGCGTTACACATATTGATAATTGCACACTGATTTCTACAGAAGGAGCAAATAAATATACCACCGACACCGAATGGGGAACTGACGGCAACGTTCCTGCCGCTACTTTAGTTGTAGGAAATTGCGGAACTTCGGCTAGTTCTTACGGAGAAAATATTACATGTATTGTAAAAAATTCCTCCATTACAAATAAGAGTGCTACTAACGGATATAAATATGCAGTAAAAGGCTCTTCAGGTGTTAGTATTAGATTTACAGTTGACGGCAAGGAAATAACTGAAACCAAAAAATAATATTGTGTAGGAATCTTATCAAGGAGGGCGTTATGACTGAAGAAGTAAAAGCCGAAGAGAACAGGCTCAGGATGACGAGGATGTTGTTTTTTTCTCCCGTCATTTTGAGACACTCTTTCTCCGTCATGTCAAGTTGCCATTCCCCCGTCATTCTGAGCGGAGCGAAGAATCAAGCGGAGCGAAATATTACGCGCAAAAAGGTGCGGCTGACGCCTTGATCCTTCGACAAGCTCAGGATGACAATGAGGAACGAGTGACGACGGAGAGGCAATCCAAATAAATGGCGGATTCTTTATAATCAGATAGTGTAAATAACTTGGTAAAGGCTGAGTTCGGCAAAGATGATTTTACAAGTAATCCGAATCAATAATATGAGCGGAACAAGTACGCGAAAAAAGGAGGGCGTTATGGCTGAAGAAGCAAAAACCAAAGAGAAAAAGAACAGAAACATTAAGCCTTGGTGGGTGCCGTGGGTGATTATCGGCGCGGAACTTATTTTAGTTCTGGGTATCGGCGCTCTCGTATGCCTTGCGGCAATGGCGTAAAAAAGTTCGCTTGCGGATAAAAAAGAAAGCCTTCCCCCGTCATTCTGAGCGGAGCGAAGAATCAAGCGGAGCGAAATATTATGTGCAAAAAGG
>CAVLAV010000316.1:0-2834 GCA_963660735.1 bacterium | reverse complement strand
TTCCCGAGTCCGTTTTCCCCCTTCGGGCAACCCCTTTTCCGAAAACTCCTCAAAAACCCCCGTCCCCTTTATTCTTTAAAGGGGTGTCTGTAATTTGACTTTTTTACTTCATTTTATCCGTTCGCATTATTGACCGTCTTTGCGAGCGTAGCGAAGCAATCTCCCGGAAGGGAAAATAAAACCGTCATTGCGAGGGAGCGTAGCGACCGCGGCAATCCCTTGGAATAAAGTACGGAGTATATACCGCGTACTTTTTCAGGGGGATCGCCACGCTGACGCTCGCGATGACACGGAAATTCAACTGTCTTTACGAGCCGACAGCGAAATACTTTTACTTATTTTCAATCAATTCGAGCAGGTCGCACAGGCGGTCGAGGTCGTCACGGGTGAAATAATCTATGTAAATCCGCCCGCGGTCGTCGTTGCCTATCGCAGATACCTTCGTGCCGAAATCGCGTTGCATTCGCTCGACTAAATCTCTTAATTCGATGCTTATCTGCGGTTTTTTCTTTACGGTTTCTTTTTCGGGCGCAAAATAATCGTGTACCGCTTTTTCGGTTTTTCTTACGCTCCACCCCTCGACTATCGCCTTTTTCGCCATAAGAGTTTGCTTTGGGCGCGGCAAAGTTACGAGTGCGCGGGCGTGCCCCGCGGACAGTTTATCGTCCGAAACGAATTTTAAAACTTCGGGCGCAAGCGTTAAAATACGCAACGCGTTGGCGATAGACGAACGGCTTTTGCCGAGCCTTTCGGCAACTTCGTCCTGCGTAAGCGAAAATTCGTCCATAAGTTCCTTTATCGCGGTAGCCTCTTCTACGGGGTTTAAGTCCTCGCGTTGCAAATTCTCCACGATAGAAATTTCCTTAATCTGCCGATCGTCGTAATTTTTGATTATGGCGGGTATAGTCGCCATTTCGGCGGCTTTGCAGGCGCGATACCTGCGCTCGCCCGCAATTATTTTATAACCTATTTCGGTTTTGCACACCACTATGGGTTGAATAACGCCGTGTTTTTTCACGCTTTCGGTGAGTTCGCAGAGCGCGGTCAAATCGAAAGTCTTTCGCGGTTGGTCGGGGTTTGGGTATACCTCGTTTATATTAAGTAAAGTTACCGTTTCGTTTTCCGTTTGCATACGCGTAATATCGTACGACCGCCGTTTAATTATTTTGATTATTTTCGGGTTTTTCTTCCGTCTTTTCCTCGGTTTTCTCCTCGGTCTTTTCAGCCGATTGAGTTTCGCCGACTTTGCTCACTCTTTCAAACGGGTTGCCCGTCGAGTGCTTTTCGCGATTTTCGATGTAATCGCCCACCGCCGCGGCGTCCGCACCGCTCATAATCATATCAACTTCGTCCTGATAAATGGTTTCGTGTTCGATAAGCACGCGAGCCATTACGTCGAGAAGTTTCTTGTTTTCGGACAAGAGTTCGGTGGCTTTTTTATACGCCTCTTTTACGATGCGCTCTATTTCGCCGTCGATAAGCGCAGCCATACTCTCGCTGTAATTAGCGCGGGTCTGATAATCTCTTCCGACGAAGATTTGGTCGTTATCGCCGTAGTTTACAGGTCCGACCTTTTCGCTCATACCCCACTCGGTAACCATTTTTCTCGCGCGTTCGGTAACTACGCTTATGTCGTTGGACGCGCCCGAAGATATATCCTTAATAATAAGTTCTTCGGCAACTCTGCCGCCGAGCGTCATCACTATATCGTCCAAAAGTTTAGCCTTGCCGAGATGATTATCGTCGTTATCGGGACGAGTCATAGTATAACCCGCAGCCATTCCGCGCGGAATTATTGAAACTTCCTGAACGGGGTCGCAGTTGGGCAAAAGTTTTGCGAGTATCGCGTGTCCCGATTCGTGATAAGCGGTTATGCGCTTATCGGTTTCGGTAACGAGTCTGCTCTTCTTTTGCGGACCCATAATAACCTTATTTATAGCCTCGTAGAGGTCGATATTCGTAATAGCCTTTTCGTCGTTACGAGCGGCGAGGATAGCCGCCTCGTTCATAAGGTTTGCGAGATCCGCACCCGAGAAACCTGCGGTCATACGAGCGAGAACCTTAAAGTTTACGTCGATAGCAAGCGGTTTATTGCGGGAGTGAACTTTAAGAATTTGCTCTCTTCCGCGGACGTCGGGCATATTGACGTAAATCTGACGGTCGAACCTGCCCGGACGAAGAAGCGCGGGGTCGAGTATATCGGCTCTGTTGGTAGCCGCGATTATAATGATACCCTCGTTAGCCTCGAAGCCGTCCATCTGAACGAGAAGTTGGTTTAAAGTTTGTTCTCTTTCGTCGTTGCCGCCGCCGAGTCCCGCTCCGCGCTGACGACCCACCGCGTCGATTTCGTCGATAAAGACTATGCAGGGCATACTCTTTTTAGCCATATTGAAGAGGTCGCGAACGCGGCTTGCACCCACGCCGACGAACATCTCGACGAAGTCCGAACCGCTTATAGAGAAGAACGGAACGTTCGCCTCGCCCGCAACGGCTTTCGCGAACAAGGTTTTACCCGTTCCCGGAGGGCCTACGAGCAGAACGCCCTTGGGTATTCTCGCGCCGAGCGCCGAGAACTTACGCGGATTTTTCAAAAATTCGACTACTTCTTTAAGTTCTTCTTTCTCTTCCTCCGCGCCCGCGACGTCGGTAAATCTTACTTTTACGTTCTGATTCACGCGTGCTTTGGTCTTGCCGAAGTCGAGCGCGCCCTTGCCGCCGCCGTTCATCTGGCGCATTAAGAACATAAACACCGCCACGCCGAGCGCGAGCATAATGAGCGGCATTATAAGGCTCGACCAAAACGATCCCGCGTTAGGATCGGCGCAGTCTATGGT
>CAVLAV010000315.1:0-2836 GCA_963660735.1 bacterium | reverse complement strand
CGGATGAGCGTATGAAAAAGAAAGTATATATTTGCGCTCCGCTCGGCGGAAACGTGAAGGAAAATTTAGAAAACGCGGTTTTGTATACAAAGTACGCGTTGAAGCAGGGAGTCGCGCCCATAACGACTCATTTCTATGCACTGTGTCTGGACGACGACAACCCGCAGGAACGGGCGTTGGGAATGAGCGCGGGGATGAGCCTGTTATGGTATTGCGACGAACTTTGGGTGTTCGGGGACGTGATTTCAAACGGAATGAAAGAAGAAATAAAATTCTGCGAGAACTTGCGAATCCCCGTAAAACGCGTGTCAAACGCGGAAGTAACGAAATTTTTGAAAAGGAGTAACGGTTATGATCAAAGCGAAAGTAAATCATACGAGAAGAACGTGGTTAATAGTAATGGCGGTCGCGCTTTTTCTGTTGGTGGCGATAAGTATAAGTCAACCGAGAATATCGGTTTTTGCCGTCTCGAGTAAACAGGGTGACGTGGCGGGTGCGGTGGAACAGACCTGGACGACGGCGAAAGAACAAATAAAAAGGGTTGTAAATAACGTAATATTTCCCGTGGTGGATATGATTCTCGCGGTGTTGTTTTTCGTAAAACTCGGCACGGCGTATTTTGATTATAGAAAGCACGGGCAGTTCGAGTTTACCGCACCGTGCATATTGTTTGCGTGTCTCGTGTTTACGCTTACCGCGCCGTTGTATATTTGGAAAATACTCGGATAAGGGGGTAAAGCAAAATGTTTGGATGGTTGCAGGACTTGATGCGTTCGATTGTGGACGCGATCACGGGCGGTTTTGCGAGCGCGGCGAAAGAGATATCTAACTCGATATGGAATGCGATGATGCGATGGCTATACGACAGCGTATACAGCGCGGTTGCTGACTTTTTCACGATGATGGGAAATATGGGTGCGGAGATATTCGATCTTGCCTGGATAAAGGCGATCGTGCAACTGTTTACGCTGTTCGGTTGGGGGTTGTTCGTTGCGGGAGTAGTTGTTGCTATTTTCGATTTAGCCGTAGAGTATCAAAGCGGAAGAGCGAATATAAAGAACACGCTACTCAATATTTTAAAAGGCTTTTTCGCGTGTTCGCTTATAGGGCTTGTGCCGATAGAATTATATAAATTTTGCATATCGCTCCAAAACACGTTCGCAGACGAACTCGCAAGGATATTCGCGTGGCAAAGCGGGATAGACTTTTCGTCGCGGGCAACGATCGTACTCGGAAACACGTTCGCGCCGCTGAAAGCCGCAGGCAACGCACTTTTAAACGTGTGCCTTTTAATAGCGTTTGCGTATTGCGTGATAAAAGTATTTTTTCAGAACATCAAGCGCGGGGGAATCCTGCTTGTGCAGATGTCGGTAGGCTCGCTGTATATGTTTTCCGTGCCGAGAGGGTATACGGACGGTTTCACGCAATGGATGAAACAGGTAGCCGCGCTGTGCTTAACGGCGTTTATGCAGACGACGCTGTTATTTGCGGGGCTTATGACGTTTTCGGTGAATATGCTGTTGGGGCTTGGAATAATGCTTGCGGCGAGCGAAGTACCGAGAATAGCGCAGCAGTTCGGGCTTGACAGTTCCGCGAAGTTCAACTTGATGAATGTGGTACACGCGACGACGACGGCAATCAATTTAAGTCGAGCCATAGCAAGGAGCGGGAAGTAATTATGAAAAGGAAAGGGTTAGTTGTCTTCGCGGCTATCAATTTTCTTCTGCTTTTCGCCGCGATTTTTTGTGTGGTAAAGACTTGTAAAAACAACGAGCGAATTAACAACGTTTCCGCCGAATTTTGCTATACCGAAACCAACGGCAAGGTAATGCTTGACTTAATGAGCGGAAAGGCGGTAACGATGAGATTCGGCAAGAACGCCGTCTGCGTGTACGATTGCTATTTGTACGATAATTCCGAAGCGGCGGAAATACTGCTTTTCGTAAGGCGTTACGGGGAAGAACACGGGGTAACGTTAGCGCGGAAAAATACGGAATTGCTCGGCGAGTTTACGTTGCATAAGGCGGCGTACAAAGCGGGAATACGACGGGAACAATCTAAAAATCTCGATTGGGATTACGGAAAAGACAGCCGTCCGATCGTGAACACTTTAAGCAAGGCAATAGGGTATGCAGGACTGTAACAAAGGAACGGAGAAAAGAAAATGAAATATCTATATCCAAAGAATTTGAAATCCAAAGCAAATTTGTGGCTGTGGGGAATGAAAGATTTTGCGGTGCTATGCGTAGCCGCGCTCGTGTCGGTGCTTGCTTTAGCGGGCTTGAAAATTTATTCGCCCGCCGTGATAACGCTTTGCTACGGATTTTTAACGATTCGGAAAGACGACGCTACGGTGCTGTATTATATACGCTACGCCGCGCGGTATTTTATAACCGAGCAGCAGACGTATAAATTGGAGAAATAACGGCAAAAACGCGTATAAAACGGGCGTGAAAGGTGAAACCGCTTGACTTTAAGCGAGTAAATCGGTATAATACAGGCATAAGGAGGGCAAAGCTATGACGGGAACGGAAAAGAAGAAAATGCTTGACGAAGAACGGGAACGCAGTTACGAATACGGCTTGCCCGAATACTTGCAGAACGATCTCGACGCGTACAAAGACGGCTTGAAGAATGGTTCTACGATAATGGATTGTTTGTGGGGCGAATTGTACGGCAGTATAAATATAGCCGAGATAAACGAGGGTTCGATCACGCCCGAACACGCGGACTATTTAAGAAAGAAATATTTGTTCAGAGGTTGCGATGAGTAAGATATCATTTATATCGTTTTGCGTTGAATACTACGCAGAACACGTGAATAAAACGAGCGATG
>CAVLAV010000314.1:0-2848 GCA_963660735.1 bacterium | reverse complement strand
GAATAATCAAGAAATTCAAAACGAACTTTTACAAGTTCAAAAAGAAATAGCCGAACTACCCGCAGGGTATATCTCGAAGAAAAATATAAACGGTAAAACGAGATATTATCTGCAATGGACAGAGGACGGCAAAAAGAAAAGTAAATATGTCGATGATGCTCTTGTGGATGATTTACGCGCTAAAATAGAAAGAAGAAGAGAGCTTCAAAAGAAAGAGAAAGAACTTACTTTTATGCTTCCCAAACCGCTGAAAACAGAGAGACAAAAAGAAGAAAAACACGTTTTCAAAACCGACGTAATGTTCGGAGAAAACTTAAAAAATTATGTCCTGACAGTCGCAAATTACAAAAAGAGAAATCTTTATAAGAATATTTGCGATTATGTTTACGGGGATGTTCGCGATAGAGTTTTTATTCTTTACGGATTAAGGCGCACGGGTAAAACGACGCTCATACGCCAGGTTATAGCCGAAATGAATGAAGAAGATTTTTCAAAAACGGCATTTATTCAAGTCAGTGCGGGAATCGGTTTAAGCGATATAAATCAGGACTTGAAATACCTGATGAACGACGAATACAAGTATGTGTTTATCGACGAAGTAACGCTCATCGAAGATTTTATCGAAGGCGCTGCGCTTTTTTCGGATATATTTGCCGCGTGCGGAATGAAAATCGTATTATCGGGTACAGATTCGCTCGGATTCTTCTTTTCCGAAGACGAGCAGCTATATGACCGTTGCATTTTCCTTCATACCACGTTTATTCCGTACAGAGAATTTGAAGAGGTTCTCGGCATAAAGGGGATCGACGAGTATATTTGCTACGGCGGAACGATGAGTCTCGGCGGCGTTCATTATAACGAAAAGTCCACGTTTGCAAGCAAGAAAAGCGTTGACGAATACGTCGACAGTGCAATCGCAAAGAACATTCAACACTCTTTGAAGTGTTATCAATACGGCGGGCATTTCCGCGCGCTTTATGATTTATACGAGAAAGGCGAACTAACAAGCGCGATTAACAGAGTTGTCGAAGACGTCAACCATCGTTTCACTTTAGACGTTCTGACGAAAGATTTTATGTCTCATGATTTGGGGATTTCGGCAAGGAATTTGCGAAACGACAGGCAGAATCAAAACGATATTCTTGATAGAATCGACAAAGAAGAATTTACAAAGCGGCTTAAGAATCTGCTCGAAATCAGAAATAAAGAAGAACAAATCGTAACGATTTCGGAAGAGCATAGAAGAGAAATAAAAGAGTATCTCGACGCTTTGGATTTAACGGTTGATATCGATATTCAGACGTTGCCTGTCGGTCGTGAAAAGAACTACAAAACCGTTTTTACTCAACCGGGAATGAGATATTCGCAAGCAAAAGAACTTGTGCAATCGTTGCTTGAAGACGGGGAGTTTCAGGAGCTTTCGATAGACGAAAGAAATGCTGTTATCGAACGGATTTTGGGCGATATAAAGGGCAGAATGATGGAAGACATCGTATTGCTTGAAACGAAAATTGCGAATCCGAAAAAGCAGGTTTTTCAGCTTCAATTTGCCGTCGGAGAATTCGATATGGTTGTTGCGGATAATGCAAACGCGACTTGCGAAATTTACGAAGTAAAGCACAGCAAGGAACAAGCAAAAGAGCAATACAGACACCTGATCGATGAAGAGAAACTGAAAAGCACGGAATTCAGATACGGTAAAATCACAAAAAAAGTTGTTATTTATCGCGGAGAAAATACGACTTTGGAAAACGGAATCGAATACAGGAACGTAGAAGAATATCTGAAATCACTTGTCTGACCTGAAATTGAATAGTTCGAAAACCAAGAGCAAAAAACGAAAAAACAGAAAATAAAAAACTCGAAATCGCAGATAAACACAGCTATTTCGGGCAACGCAGACATCTTTGTAGTACGAAAAAGCTACAAAACACAAAAAGCACAAGATTTAGTAGGTCTTGTGCTTTTTTGTTACTATATTTAGTGTTTTGCGCACCTTGCGGAATATTTGAATTTAAGAGCTGCATTTTTGCAATCGTTATTGATAAAAACGGTAATCAATATGTGCAAGCGGATAAAATATATTTGCAAACGCTTTTCGCGTAATTGCCAAGGGGAAGTGAGTTTTCCCCCTCACTCGCGGGGTTTTTGCTCGTTCCGACTGAAAAGGCTGAAAATTTGTATCGAAACAAACAAAAATGTCCAAGAATTGCTTTCGCTTTTCTTGGATATAATTATAAAACTTTACAAAAAAATGTAAAAACTTAAAAAAAGTTGTAAAACAGTTGATTTTTTTGTCGAAACATTATATAATGTATTGTGATAACTGAAATTACCGCAAGAAGGCGATAAAGTCGGCGTAAGTGAGCGGTAAAATTTCGGTGAAATAACTATTCGGGCTGACAGGGTGTACCCTGTTTGCTTTGGCGTAGCCAAAGCAAACGCGCTTAATAAAGAAAATTTCCTGTCGGCACGGCGGGAGTATATATGGATTTTCAGGTTAAGTGCAAATGCGGTTCTTCGATAAGCGTCCGCGAAGAGGACGTTTTTAACGATATTCGTTGCCCCTTTTGCGGGAAGACTTATCTTCTCGCGGAACTCGACGAAGATTTATTCAAATTGTATTACTCTCGCAGAAAAGCGGAGTTTGAAATATCTAATCAAACGGTAAAAAAGTATAACGGCGTGGGCGGTAAAGTAATTATCCCTAACGACGTTTTTTTCGTGTCCGATCGCGCGTTCGCGCGTAACGGCTCGGTGGAGTACGCGGTTTTTCCGTCCTCGCTCAAAAATATCGGCAACGAGGCGTTCGCCAACTGCGTCGGTCTTAAAGAAGTCGGGTTTGCAA
>CAVLAV010000313.1:0-2853 GCA_963660735.1 bacterium | reverse complement strand
ATGCTCTCCCAACTGAGCTATGCTTCCAAACCCGAATTGCTTGTATATAATACCAAATTAGAAAAAAAATTGCAACTGTTTTTCAGGGGTTTTTCAAAAAAAATTAAAAAAATTA
Source organism: bacterium (assembly GCA_963660735.1). GTDB lineage: Bacteria > Bacillota > Clostridia > Christensenellales > Borkfalkiaceae > UBA10281. The sequence goes on along the minus strand of CAVLAV010000313.1, from coordinate 2,738 downwards.
AAAAAAATTAAAATATTTTTTTATTCACCTAAAGTCGCGCTTTTACCGTCGCAAAATACAGTAAACCAAAACGCAAACTCCCCGCTCATTTCGCCAGACCTCGATACGGTATCCTTGGGGCGGCGGATTGCCGCACCCGCGGCAATCCGTCATAATTTTATCGGCGAGAGGTTTTTGTAAGTGGTGAATTTTATAGAGTATTCGCCGCTTTTTATGGGTTCGCTTTCGTATACGCAGGTAAAACGCGGGTCTTTATCCAAATCGTCGAAAAAGACTTCCGCGCCGCCGTCGGCGGCAACTTTGGTAACTAAAACTTCCTCGCAATAACCGAGCATAGTATGGTAAAAAGTCGCGCCGCCAATAACGAATATATCGCCCGAACGCTTTTTGAGTTCGGCAAGCATATTCTCCATAGTATGCACGCAAATCAAATCGTCGCGATTGACGCTCTCGGGACAAATGACGATATTTTCCCGCTTTGGCAACGGCTTGCCGCCGGGAAAGGACAAAAGCGTGTTATAGCCCATACAAACCGTGCTATTGAGGGTCTTTTGTCTGAAAAACTTCATATCCTCGGGGAGATGAAAAAGCAAATCGTTCTTCTTGCCTATGCCCCACTTTTCGTCTACGGCGACTATGGCGCGTATCATATAGCGACCTCTAATTTTTCGGAAAGCGGAGTCGCCTCGTAGCCTTCGAGTTTAAAATCTTCCACTTTAAAATCGTAAAAGTTTTTAATTTCGGGGTTTATCCAAAACTTGGGCGCGGGATATTCGGGGTTTTTAAGCATCTCCTTAACCGCGGGAATATGTCTATCGTAAATATGCGCGTCGGCAATAACGTGGACGAGTTCGCCAACCTTCAAACCCGAAACCTGCGCAAACATATGCAAAAGCACGGCGTATTGCGTAACGTTCCAACCGTTGGCGACAGCCATATCGTTGGAGCGTTGATTGAGTATGCCGTTCAACTTATCGCCCGTTACGTTAAAAGTCATAGAATACGCGCAAGGGTACAAATTCATCTCGTGCAAATCGGCGAAAGTATAAATATTAGTCATAATACGGCGCGACGCGGGATTGTTTTTAAGGTCGTACAAAACCCTGTCCACCTGATCGAATTCGCCCTCTTTATAGATATGTTTCACGCCGAGTTGGTAGCCGTAGGCTTTGCCTATCGTGCCGTCCTCGCCCGCCCAACTATCCCATATATGGGAATGCAAATCGGCTACGCGATTAGATTTTTTCTGCCATATCCACAAAATTTCGTCAACCGCGCTTTTAAAAGCCTGCTTGCGCAGAGTTATAATGGGAAATTCTTTGGACAAATCGTACCTGTTGACGATACAAAACTTTTTAACCGTATGCGCGGGCGTGCCGTCGTGCCAACGAGGACGAACCTCTCTGTCGGTATCCCAAACGCCGTTGTCTAAAATATCTTCCGCGTTAGCGCGAAAAACCTTATCTGCGTAACTCATAAACTTCTCCTAAAAATTATCTTTTTCTTTTTTGCTCCACCTTTTGGCAACGTATTTACATTGAACCGAAACGGGAGCGAGTTTTTCTATAAAATAAACGAATTTATTAAACGCGCCGGGTATTACCTTGCGTTTGTTTTTTGCGAGCGCTTTAAGCGATTTTTTTACGACGAACGGCGCGGGTTTTGCCGAAAGTTTACCCGTTACGCCCTGCGTCTGAATATCTTTTATAACGTCGGGGCGAGTGGGAATTCCGCCTGCGATAAGCGTGGTTATATTCGCGTTTTTAACCTCGTACCGCAGGCTCGTGAAAAAGTTGGTAAGCATAGCCTTGCTCGCCGAATAAACCGCGAAATAAGGCATAGGGGCAGTACCGCTCATACTGCTAACGGTTAAAATTTTTAATTTTTCGGCGCGGCGTTCCAACACGAAACGGGTTACAGAAAGAGTAGCCTCCACGTTTACGCGAACCTGAAACACGAGTTTTTGCTCGGTATACTTTAAAAATTCCTTTTGGGTATCTACGCCCGCCACGTTGAAAAGTCCCGAGAAATTAACGCCGAGGCTATCGGCGTAATCGAAAAGCGATTTTCTCTCGTCGCTGCTCGTTATATCGGCGGCGAAAGTCAGAATATTTGCCGACGGATTTATTTTAAGCAGTTCGGCTTTGAGATTTTCGAGTTTTTCGCCGCTCCTGCCCGTCAGAAACAAATCGTCGGTTTTTATAAGCGCGCGGCAGAACTCCTTGCCGAGTCCGCCCGTCGCGCCCGTTACAAGCGTATAATTCATTTTGCGAATTTTCCTTGCAATTATTTTGTATAAGTTATATAATTATGATGAAAGGAGGCGTTAGCCTATGCTTAATATAGATCGTATAAATTTTTTAGCCAAGAAAGCCCGCGAAGAGGGACTTACCGAAGAAGAAAAGCAAGAACAAGCGCGCTTACGCAAAGAATACGTTGAAAGCGTCGTAGGGAACTTGCGTTCTCAACTCGACAACACTTATATAATTGACGAAAACGGCAAACACAAAGTCGAAAAAACGACTAAACGTTAAGCGGTTTTATTCGTCGTTTAAGTGCGAACGGTTATTCGGTGGCATATATTTTTTCACTTTGGTCGTGGGATATTTCGCTACGCTCAATATGACGTACCTTTTTATACGCCATTCTGTCATAGACTTGTGTCAAAATCTCAAAATTTAACGTCATTGCGAGGCACGAAGTGCCGCGGCAGGCTCGACAGCCCGTCCCCCTTTCGG
>CAVLAV010000312.1:0-2863 GCA_963660735.1 bacterium | reverse complement strand
CTCTCCGCAGTAACCGTAAGAATTTTCTTTGCTATGCTCCAAGTAATTTTGCCGTTAAAGGACGAGTCACTCCACTTATAGTCGCTATTCGTAAGGGTAACCGTCGCGGTGTAAGTATCCGCGTTCGTCGCTTTACCGTTTGACACGGTGTATTTGTTTGCAACTTCCGCAACGCCGATTTGCTCAACGCCGTTGTAAACAAGGTCGGTTTTAGCGGTAGGTACGGCAAGCGAACGTTTTTCTACGACCACCCAAAAACCGGCGTTTTTTCCTTCGTAAGAAATTGTAATTTGTGCGCCCTCATCCGCATAATGAACGACGAGATCCGTTTGTTTTCCGATAGTAACGGTATAATTATTCGTAACTTCTTTCTCGTTCCCGTCGTTATATGTAGCGGTAACGACTAAGCCGTCTAAATCGAGCGTTTCGGTTGCGGTATATTTCGTCTTGGTCGGGTTTTGCGTAATCTCGATTTCTTTAATAACGACTTCATATACGATAAGCTCTATTTTGCCCGTAACAACGTTATAGTTTACGGTATCGGTAGGGGTAAAAGTCCAAGCGTAACTATTCGTGCCTGCCGTCAGCGTTTGTCCTTCGTCCCACTTGACGGTACCGGATGACATTTCTCTATTATGTAAATTCGGAAAATTGGAAGAAGTATATAACTCAATTCCGTATTCTTCATTTTCGCTTACTATATCTACGTTCGGCATTGCTTTTTCTATCACAAGTCCGTCCGCAATTTCTACCGACAACGCTTTATAGTCACTGTCCTCGCTTCTCGTCACTTTTATGTTGTAGGAAGACGCGTTTTTGGGACCGTCGTCCGTCCATGTTCCGTTTACGTAATACATAACCGTATAACCGCTCGTCGGCATACCCGTTTCGGGCTTAACGGTAAACGCGCGACTAATAACGTCAGGATTGTACGTATACGTTTGTGCGGCTTGGGCTATCGAAACGGTTTTCTTTTCTTCCCACTTCGCAACGAAAGTTTTGTCGCCCGTCTCGTCGGCGTTTATTACGGTGACTATTGTTTCGCTTTCGTCGCCCGATAAATACCATCCTATAAATTTACAGCCTGTCTTTGTTACGTTCGTCGGCAAGAAAGCTCCGCTGCCGTGCGTGTAATACTCAACCACGCCCGTTTTAATAATTCCGCCGTTTGTCTTATAGTAAACGTAATAGGTTTCGTGTTCTCCGCAAACGCAAACTCCGTTAACGTACGCGTGCGTAGAATGGACTTCTCCGTCAACGTAATACACGTCGCCGTCTTTTCCCGTAAAAGGTTTGCCGTTTTTATAATATTTGTCGCTATATTCTCCGTTTGCGGGGCTTCCATCAACGTAATAAACATCGTCCGACGTGCCTGTCGAAAGTACGCCGTCCTTATAATACTTGCCGCCGATTACGCCGCTCGCAAGATCTCCGTTTACATAATATTTGCCGTCGGACGTACCTGTTGCAAGTTCGCCGTTTTCGTAATACCTATTATTATATACTCCGCTGAAAAGAACGCCGTTTTCATATAGTTTGCCGTTATATTCGCCACTGAAAAGAATACCGTCTTTGTAAAATTTTTCTTCATATATGCCGTTAAAAAGTACGCCGTCCTTGTATAATTTGCTGTCGTACACGCCGTTTGCAAGATCTCCGTCAACATAATATTTGCCATCAGACGTACCCGTTGCAAGTTCGCCGTCTTTATAATATTTGTTCTCGTACACGCCCGTACCGAGAACGCCGTCTTTATAATACTTGCCGTCATACAAGCCCGTGCCAAGTTCACCGTTAACGTAATATTTGTCGCCGTCAAGCCCCGTGAATTTATTTCCGCAACTTGCGCAAACGCCGTTATTATTATAGTTATGCTTATGCGCCATAAGAACGTCGCCGTAAGCGTCTCTGCCTTCTTTAGTAACTATCGCTTCGTCTATGTTTTTTAAGTCGTCTTCGTCAAACATAGGCAAGAACTTGCCTTTATTGTCTTCGGTTACATTGCAGACGATATATTTCCCGTCGGATACGGTATCTTCAAATTTTATAGTTATCGTGTCGTCGCCCGTATACGATTTCGTTCCGTCCTTGCTGATTGCCCATATGGATGAACTCAGATAAATATCGTAATTTTTGCCGTTTATAACCGAGTTGCCGTACAGGTACATACTTGTAGAGGTGCTTTGGTGAAAAACACCGCAGTGCTCGGACACGACCGTACTGTCTCCGATACTCAGGAGTTTCGCGCCGCTTATGTTGTTTATGGCGTACCATGCCGATTCGTTTGTAACGGTAGAGTTTGTTATAGTCGCAGTTGCCCCGTCATCGTTCACGATAACGCCTATTTTACCGCTTTTATTTGAGATCGAACCCGTCACTCTCGCGCCGTCAACGGTGAGCGTACCTTTATTTACTATACAGTAGTAACTGTTGTTTGTCGTGATAAGCCCTGCTCTGTCTTTATCCAAAACGGTCAGAGTTCCGCCGCTTTCTACGGTTATATATTTACCTTTCAGATCATACACTTTGCCGTTCAACGCAAGGTTTACTTTGGCACTGTTCTTTATCTTAACGACTTGCGCTAAAGAGACGTTTTCCGTCAGGTAATAATTTCCGTTGGGAATGTAATTGCTGTTGCTACCCAGAAGCGTTTGTAGACCGTCTGCCGACAACGGACTGAAAATCGTCGTTCCACCGTCGTTGGAATACAGCTTGCAAGCACAGATACCCGTTTCTCCGTTGAAATCGTGGGTATGCTCCACGCCGTCCAAATAGTATTTGCCGTCCGAGCCTTTGCCGGTGAGTTTTCCTGCCGTGGCGGTTATGACGATATTGCCCGTGACGTTTTCGGCGAATATCTTTA
>CAVLAV010000311.1:0-2866 GCA_963660735.1 bacterium | reverse complement strand
CGGCAAGGCAATATGAACAAGAGTATCCGCATTTACACCTATGCGACCGAGAGAACTTTTGATAGTTATTCTTATCAAATACTTGAAAACAAACAGCGGTTTATCTCACAGGTTGAAAAAGGCGATATGACCGTGCGTGAAGCAGACGACATCGACGAAGCAACGCTTTCCTATGCGGAAATCAAAGCGATTACGTCAGCCAACCCGAAAATCAAGCGAAAGATGGAACTTGATATGGAAATGGCTCGACTTCGTGATTTGGAAAGCCGTTACAAGAAAGAACTATTCGCTTTGCAGGACAAAGTGCGAAAGGAGTTCCCCGAACAAATCCAACGTCAGGAACTTTATCTCGAAAGGGTAAGGAAAGACATCGAACTCGTAAAGGAAAAGTACAAACCCGAACACTTTGAAATAAGCGTAAACGGAACAGTCTATTCGGACAGCGTGGAGGACGGAAAGAAAAACGGCGGACTTGCCCTTATGGACGCGCTGTTCCATAACAAAACGGGAACGGTGGTAGCCGAGTATTGCGGTTTCAAAATCTCTTTGAATCCTATCGAACTGCTATCTAACGAACGGAGTATTACGCTTTCGGGCGCGGGACAGTACAAAATGGACATTGGCGAGAGCGCAAGCGGAAACCTTACGCGTTTAGAAAATTTCATAAAAGAATTTGCCGCCCGTGAAGAACGCGCGGTAAAACGTTTGGAATCCACAAAAGCAGATTTTGAAGTAGCGAAAAAACAGGTTGAAGTGCCGTTCGAGCATAAGGACAAGATTATGGAACTCAATACGGAACTTTCCGAACTCAACGCCGAACTCGATCTGAATAAGCGTGAAGAAGTGGTTATAGACGACGGGGAAAACGGAGAAGAACCCGCCACCGCCGAAACGGAAGATAACTATATGGCTTTGCCGCCGAAACGAACCGAAACAAAAACAAGGACGAATAAGAAAAAAACTATGTTGACAGAAAAATTATATAAGACCTACAAGCAAATCGAAACACAGAACCCCGGCGCGATGGTTTTCGCCGTGAAGAACGGGGATTACACTTGCTTCGACGATACGACCGAAGAATTGATGGCGTTGTCGAGTTTATCGCCTTCGTATTTCAAAGCGGGCGAAAAGGAAGTAAAAACTCTGACGATAGACGAAACGCTGTTCAAGGAATTTGCGAGTGCGTTTGTAAGCGCAGGCTTAAAAATCGCATTGTTTGACGAACCGGAAGAAGAAAAAACGTTTATCGACGAGAGCGACAGGGTTGCCGCAATGCAGGTAGATATACTTCCCGATTACACCGTATCGCAGGAGCAAATGCACGAATACGGTTACACTTGGGACGGAATGCTGCCTGTGAGAATCAGAACTGCAAGGGTGCTTTACGGCGCAGGCGTGGAGCTTTATAGGCTCGGCAAAGACGATACCGAGTGGAAAGTCGAAAACGGGGATTTTGAAGATACAGAGAGTTTATATGGCGTTGAAAAACCCGCTTGGGAAGCATTTATTACTTCTGAAAAGGGCAAAGCGTATCTGACCGCTTGGCACAACGTTGTCGAGAGTGCAAGTGAAGTCGTGCGAGAGGATATGAGTTACCTTGACGGAATGTACGCCGATTCGCTTTCGGACAATTTTTATGAAGAACGGATAGCGTTAGATCGTGTGCTTAACGGCGAGTATGCGCCGAGCGAAGAAGCAAAGCCGTATATTAAACCATTTCTCGAAAGGTATCATAAGCGTTTCCCGTTGGATATTCTTCTCGAATATTACGGTTGGGATAACGATGACGTTTATAAGGCATTGTCTGAAAACATTCCCGACGCGGAATTGCGCGAGTATGCGACGAATGTTGAAAACGAGCCAGTTTCCGTGGAATCACCGAATTACAAAGAACTTGTAGTAAACAGCGTTGAGAAAGAATTTGAAGAGTTCAAAGCAAATCTTATGGGGAAGTCGGCGGAAGAGATTTTCCAAAACAACTATGAGATTCACGTCAAAACGGAACTCTTTGATACGCTTTGCGGCGAATATGTAGATGTCGGTGAAGAGTATTACAAGGCTTTGTATGCAGAAGTGGATCACGGCGGAATTTTGCAACAACTTTACTACGACTTTATAAGTTTGGAGAATGCGAGCGTTTCTACGGGCGAGGATACAATTTTCTTCATCAAAGATTATTGCGAACATTATCATTCGGACGTTATGAAAGAGTTTATCGGCGAAGAGAATTTTGCATATTTCGGAACTGATGAAGAGAATACGGCTTACTACTATTTCAAAGACGGTTTAGGCGTTGATAATCTGAATCGTATCAAGGAACAAGCCGACGAATATATCATTGCCGCGCCTGTCTTGTATATGTCGCAGGAATCTTTGGAAGATAAGAATATTACTTTTCTGAAACTCGGCAGGGACGTCGATGAAGCGAAACTGAAAGTGAATGACGAGATAGCGAAGTTTGCAATGAAAGCGGCGTATAACAAAAAACTGCCGCTCGAAGCGACGATGATAAGCCGAAATTGCGGATCGGATATTGAAAAAGGTATCTCGACGCACTTTGACGGTATGCACTTAAATACCGATTTTATCGCAAATCTGTATGCGTTATACGGCGAAGAGCGTATGAATTACGTTCTTGCAAACACCGTGCAGATGTCGGATAGCGACGGCAGATACAGCCCCGGCAATAAAGCGTGGGCAAAGGAAATTTCTATCAATAACAGCGACGAGGACAGAAGAAAATTTTACGTTACTTCGCACCCGGCGCTGCTCGACGGATTTATTACCGCTTACCGAAGATACCTTAAAGAGTTCAAAGAACAATTAGACAAGGAGGACAAAACATTGAGCGATTTTACGAAAGTAA
>CAVLAV010000310.1:0-2871 GCA_963660735.1 bacterium | reverse complement strand
ATTTTGTTATCGGTAATGATGGTATTGTCGATAACAGCCCTTGTTTTTATGGGGGTACAGGTGACGTTGCCGATGCGGCGGAAAGCGGTACGTCGAGCGGCATAATCACGAATTATCGCAACTTTTATGACGACAAGCAGCCGCCGCAACTCATGTCGACCGTTACAATGCAGATCACATTGAGCGGCACGGCAAATTCTTCAACTATCGCTTATCTGGCTGTTTACAGTAAAAGCAACACGGGGTTTGTCGGACAGAACACGGCGGGATCCGGTTCACAGAAGACCACCGGAAAAAATTTAGGTGCAATCTCTGATACGCAAACAGCAGGCTACCTTGGGGATTCGGGACAGAATTCAATCACTTTTGACAGTAACGGAAATGCAATTGTTACTCTTACAATAAAGTCATTTAAAAATGAATTGACGAACAACAACACGCTCGCATTGTGGACGGGCACCAGTACTACATCTTCGGACTGGAGTTGCGAGTATTTGTGGGCAGGGGCCACGCTTACAAATCTGGTGACGGAAAGTGAGAAAAGACCTATCTACGTTTCCGCAAGCGGCAACGATTCCGCGGGTACAGGCACGAAGGAAAACCCTTACGCTACGCTTGCAACGGCATATAGTAAGGTCAATAACGGCGGAACGATTTATCTTCTTAGCGATATCGAACAGAATATATCCGTTGATGTGAACGTGAGCAAAGCCGTAACGATAACTTCCGACGGTAGCAATACATATTCGCTCAAACGTACAGAAAACGATAATACGCAAGATGCAAATGGAAATTATTTTGGTCAAACGATGTTCGAAGTTACGGCAGGCACGCTTAATCTTACGAACATCACTCTTGATGGCGGAAAAATACAGATAAATAGCGAAAATTGGGGGCACGCAATTGAGATAAACGGCACGAGCGCTACGGTAAATCTCAATAGCGGCGCGACTATTGAAAACTTCTACGGTTCACACACGGATAACTTCACAACCGGCACGATTTATTTTTCGGACGGTACGCTCAATATGTACAGCGGCGCGGTTATACGTAAAAATAAAAGCTACGATGGTCCGGGCGTTACAATGTACACAAATAGCTCTACCGTATTTAATATGTACGGTGGCGAAATTTCCGATAACTACGCAACGGGCTACACGGGCGGCGTTTATCTTGTACATAGTTCTACTTTCAATATGTACGGCGGTAAAATCAGCGGCAACTTCTCCGCAAACGGAGGAGGCGGCGGCGTTAAGTTGTACAATAGCGAGAGTAAATTCAACATGACCGGCGGCGAAATATCGGGGAACGGCGCTGCCGGCGATAATGTCAGCAATGCGGCGGGAGTCAGCGTGACTGAGGGAACGTTTACGCTCGGCGGTACGGCGGTCGTTAAGGATAACTATGTCGGCGCGGCGATCACCGTCACGGGCGGAACGATCACCGGAAACGGATGCAAAGGCGCTAACGGCGGCGGTCTGTATATAAGTTTCAATTCCACGCTTACCGTGGGTGACACGGCTGTCATTAAGGACAACTACGGCAGCGTGGCGACCTTTACCGATAATAAAGTCGTTACCACAAGCGCTCATCTTTCAAACGTCTATGTCGCGGGCAATAATGTGCCGAAAGTCAGCAGCGATACACCCCTTGCAAGCGGTGCATATATCGGCGTTTATACGTCAACTACTCCCACCGCCGCCGGCATTAAAATTGCCACGAACGCAAACACGGACGACGCACAGTATTTCCATAGCGACAAAGCGACCACCGCAGGCATATTGTACTGCGACGGCGGAACAAATTGCGCAATGAGCCATACTCATACGGCAAATACGCTCTGGCTGACCACACTTGCAAGGGAAGTCACGGTAGAAATAACTCTGCCCGAAACTTTACAGGTGGCAGACGGCAGTGGCGATTTAACTCAGATTGTAAGCAACGGCAACGGTAAATTCAGCTTTACGCCGATTATTATCGAGCCGACGAGCGGAAACGTTATTACAGCCGTTTCGAACCTTAATACCGCGCTTAACGGTTCTAATCTGACCGCCACTCTTAAGGACGGTAAAATTACAATAAACTTGTCAAGCAATAAAAAAGCAAGCGACGTAAATTCCGTAACGGTGGTTTCTTCCTCGTTTACCACGGTACAGAGTTACGCTATATATAGCGGCGATTCCGTTGTGGGCAAAACAGGCTCCGAAAACCTTATGAACGTACAGTATGATCCCGATACGGGCAAGTTGACGTGGGACGGCGGAGCGACGGGCAACCTGTATTATTTCTACGGCACAAACCACACGAGTATGACGACTTATACCACCTTCCAATATTTCTATTGCGAAACGTATATTTCAAACTGCACAACAGGCAGTGCCAATAGCGACAGCAACAAAGTAAAACTTTCGAACGTTGACCTTAACGTAGGAGACATCGATTCTTATAACACAACGTACTGCTCGAACAGTACGGCTAATCCTTATATAAATATCAAGAGTTGGCTTTCGAGTATTACAACCGAAGGCACGCTTTGGATAAAAGTAATGGCTTGCCATTCAAGCGGTCAGCTTAATAACGGTTCTAACAACTTCTTCTGGATAAATGCCGGCACCGTTTCGAACATAAAGGGCATTTATAATATAGAGCTCGGTTCGTCCGTTACGGGCGTAACCGTTTCGGGCGGTGCGCTCAGCCAGGAGTTCGCCTATGAAACGGCTAAGGCTATCACGCCGGTTGTTCTCAAGGCGGAAGACGGTTATCGCGATTTGGGCTACAATCAATTAGCCCTGATTAACGCTGCTCTCGAAGGTACGGGCTTAACGGCTACGTTTGACAAAACGAATAAAACAATAACCATAAGCGGCAAAC
>CAVLAV010000309.1:0-2889 GCA_963660735.1 bacterium | reverse complement strand
ACCCTCTTTCGCATTACCTACGTCGATAAGATTGCCCGACAAGTTTTTCGTCAAGGTCAGATATTCCGCTTCGGGATCTAATATAATTACCCTCGTATCGTTCGCCCACTCGTTTGCGATAAGCGACTTTAAGAAAAACGATTTGCCCGAACCTGATTTACCGATAATCATACCGTTGCTGTTCTGATACAGATTTCCGCGTTTCCACATATTGAAGATAAACGGAAAACCGTTGGCTTTGTTCTCTCCGAGCATAATACCACCGTCATCCATAACGAACGTGCGGACAAACGGAAACACCGCCGCAAGCGACGAACTGTTGATTCCGCGCTCATAGTTTTTGATCGTACTCACAGGCGAAATTGCCGACGACTTAAAACCTTCTATCTGCAAGCCGTAAAGGTTGGACGGCTTGAAATTGCCCGTCATAATCGCACGGCGAACGGATTTTTTGTAGTTATCATCGTCCAAGTAGTTGTAAGCCGTAATCGTCAATGTAACGTCGAGAAGCGACTCGTTTTCCGTTTGCAGGCTATCGAGCAATGCGTTCATCGTTTCTCTGTGGGTTTCCGCGCTGTTTGCTTCACTTGCCTTTTCGGAAAGAATTTGCTTTGTTTCCATTTCTCCTATACATTTGTCGATACGCTTGATCGCCTTAAATTTATCCACGGGCTTAACGTGCAGAACTACTTTTGTGTTCGGAATATTGAACACGTCCGCGCCCCAAGCGTTACGAACTCTTAACGGATAATCCGCGATAGCAAACACCGCCGCTTGCGTTCCGTCCACCGTATAACTGTTGGCTTTGAACTCCACTCTTTTCGGCTTAATCCAATCGACGAGTTTTTCTTCGTCGATTTCCTTGATTTCGCGTTCATCGAAGTTGCGCGAAAAACTATATTTCAGAAATATCGCCGTTTGATGGAACTCTCCACGTTTGACCAATTACATAACTATATAGGTTAACTCGATTCCGTTAAATGCTGCTGCTCCAATCGTCTTAATTCCGCTTCTCAACGTAAGCGATGTAATGTTGACGCATCCACTGAATGCAGAATCACTAATCGTTTCTACGTTTCCGGGAATCGTAAGACTCGTAAGCGCAACATCACCCGCAAATGCAACACTACCAATGCTCTTAACCTTGCTCGGAATATTCAGCACTCTGATTCTCGTTCCGTTAAAGGCATTAGATCCAATCGTCGTAAGTTCGCTCGGGAATACAAGTTCTTTCAAACTCGTCGTTCCGTAGAACGCGTAAATGTCGATCACCGTTATTCCGCTCGGCAGGCTTACGCTTGCAAGCGCAGTATTATTGTAGAACGCATAGGCGGAAATCGTTGTTACGCCGCTCGGAATAGTAATACTCTTCAATGCAGAACAATTCATAAATGCGTCAGCGTTTATCGCCGTTACTCCCGTGCCGATGTCTGCACTTTCAAGTTTCGTGCAGTTCTCAAACGCTTTCGTTCCTATCGTCTTTACTCCATTGTTCAGCGTTACGCTCGTTATGTATGCGCAGTTGTAGAACGCTTCTTCCGGTATTACCGTCGCATCCGTTATTACCACGTTCGTCAAAGTGGACGGTACATAATAGTAATACGATTGCAAGTAATAATATGAGCTGGAGCTGTAATGTCCATTACGACAACTATATTGCCACGTTGTTCCTGTCGGTAAATATACAGAACTATTAGTTCCTACTATTCGGTCAACAAAATCATTGTTACTGCTACTTACTCCTGAGCTCGATCCCCACTGTGATCCACTTGTGGTATACTCATAGCTGTATGTATTACGCGTTGCTGTTGTATATCCGAATATATATCCGAATACCGCTTCGTAAGCACTCGCCGTAACTTACTACCTCCCCACGTCCTTTATTATGTTTTAAAATCATCTATTACTATAATCAATGAACAGCGACGAGCGCAAAATTCTTGTCGTCTTTTTATTTTTTAGGAGCAATTAGTCCGAATAGACTTATTTTTTACAGCATTTTGCCGAGTTTATTCATCATTTCTTTCTTATGAGCCAGCATCGAATGTGCATAGCGATTAAGCGTTATTGTAGGACTCTTATGTCCTAATATTTCCGAAAGTGTCTTTACATCCATTCCACACTCTAACGCCCGTGTCGCAAACGTATGCCGTAACGAATGAAACCCGCGATGCTCGATTTTCAGTTCTTTCAGCAACAAATCGAAACTTCTTTGATACGAGCGCACATACATAGGCTTTCCGTTGCTCGAAATTATGTATTCGCTTTTGCTTTGTTTTTTGTGTCTTTTCAGTAATTGCAAAACTTGCTTCGGCAACGGAATCGTTCGTCTTGACGAATCGGTCTTTGGGGTATCTTCTGCTCTGCATAATTTCCCGTTTTTGTCTTGTCCGTCATGACATGTCCTATTAACGACTATCGTTCCTTTTGTAAAATCAACATCGCTCCATTTTAGCGCAAGCAGCTCCCCTATACGTAATCCTGTATAAAGGGAAAGCACTACCCCAAACATTTTATCCCTGCTATCAGTTAATACTGCCTGCTCTATTTTCTTTTGTTCCTGCAATGTAAAACACGTCACTTCTTTTTCTCTTGGCTTTGGTCTTTTTATTCGGTCCGCAACATAACTTTTCGTTTCTCCAAGAGTATATGCTAATTTCAGAGAACTTTGAATGACAGTAATAATTCCGTTTACAGAATTAGCGGATAAACCTTTTCCTGTGAGCAAATTCCCGTTGTTCATCAATTCAGTCACAAACCGTTGTAGCTTTAGAGGTGTTATATCATCAAGTTCTTCATCACCAAGTTTATCTATAATATGTTGCTCCACAACCTGAGAATACCTTTCGTAAGTCCTTCTTTTTGCCGTCGGTTTAATGTAATTTTTAA
>CAVLAV010000308.1:0-2909 GCA_963660735.1 bacterium | reverse complement strand
CGTCGGAAGTGTAGCCGCGCGAATACAAAGCCCCGACTACGCTGCCTATGCTCGTACCCGCGACCATATCGAAAGATAAATTTTCCTCCTCGAAAGCGCGCAACGCCCCTATAAGAGCCGTGCCTTTTGCTCCGCCGCTGCCGAGCGCAAGCCCTATTTTTAATTTTTTGTCGTTTTCCATAAGTAAAGTATCGGCAATTTATTGCAAAGTAATGAATTTTATCAAAAAATCGACGTAACGCTTTGCCGCGTCGTGCATAAAAGTCCGGTAGTCCGCCGCGCCGCCTTCCGCGTCCGAAACGGCTTTTACTATAAGACAAGGCACGCAGTTTTTATCGGCGGTTAAAATAACGCCCGCGCTTTCCATTTCGCAAACACTCGCACCGTAAGTTTCGGTAAGTTTACTCTTTAAGTCCTCGTCGGCGATAAATTTATCGCCCGAGGCGCAAATTACCGTCTGCACGCCGCCGTCCACGCTCAAAGCCGATTTAAGCAATACCGCGTTTACGGGGATAACCGCCGAATCGTACCCATCGTGTTTGCCAGCTTCACATTCGTCTATAGCGGAAGTGTCGAAGTCGTAGTGTGCAACGCCCTTTACGAATACCAAGGTTTTTAAGCCGAGTTCTTTTTTAAGACTGCCGCACACGCCGAAATTTATAATAAAATCTGGGTTATACGCGGTTATGAGATATTGCGTAGCCGCCGCCGCGGATATTTCGCCCACGCCGCTGTTTACGCATATCACTTCGTTTTTGCCTATTTTAAAAACGACCGCTTTATACGCGCCGCGTTTTTCCGTAGTCAATTTAACTTTCAACCCCTCTAAAAGCGGTAAAAGTTCGTCCTCCAACGCGACTATCATTCCTATTTTTTTCATTTGTAACGCCTTTTAAAAAAAGTTAATATAATGGATTATGTCAAATAAAATATTAGTATTGTCAAGCGAGCCGCCCAAAACTTACCTCGACGCTTTAAGTAAAGCGAAAATAGAATACGATTGCAAGTTCCCTATGCCGAAAGACGAAAAATATTCGGCGCTTTTACTTATAGGCGGCGGGGATATTCTGCCCGCTTTTTACGGCGGCGACACGCCCTCGCACGGAATAAATATAGTGCGCGATAAGGCGGAATTCGACGCTTTGGATTATTTCGTCGCCCGCGAGTTGCCCGTACTCGGAATTTGCCGTGGGTTGCAGGTAATAAACGTTTATTTCGGCGGCGGTCTTGCCGTTTGCGAGGGGCATTATTCCCCCGACGGCGACGTTTGCCACCGCGTTTACGGCGACTTTCTCGGGTTTAAAAAAGTAAATTCCTGCCACAGACAATACTGTAACCCCGTTGCGAAGAACGGAAAAGTCCTGCTTTACGCCAAAGGCGGCGTACCCGAGGCGATAGCCTACGGCAAAGGCATTTTAGGCTTACAATTTCACCCCGAAAGAATGGACGAAATCGTCCGTGAAAAAATTTACGGACGATTCGGAGAAACCATTTTAAGCCACGACGGAACGCGCTGAACGAATTCGGCGTTGTCGGTCGTTTTTGACATCATATCGAGCATATATTCGCTTGCCCGTTTGTCGTTTTGTAAAAGTCTGCGTATTTGGGTTACGCAATTCAACTCTTCTTCGGATAAAAGCAACTCGTCTTTTCTCGTACCCGAACGGAAAAGGTCTATTGCGGGGAAAATTCTTCTTTCCGAAAGTTCGCGCGACAAATGTATTTCCATATTGCCCGTGCCTTTGAATTCCTCGTAAATAACCTCGTCCATTTTACTGCCCGTGTCGATAAGCGCGGTGGCGATTATGGTTAGACTGCCGCCGTTTACGATATTCCTTGCCGCGCCGAAGAATTTTTTGGGGCTTTGCAAAGCCGAAATATCTATACCGCCCGTAAGCGTTTTACCCGACGACGGCGCGATAGCGTTATACGCCCTTGCGAGTTTGGTTATACTGTCGAGCAGAATGAAAACGTCCTTGCCGTTTTCCACGAGCCTTTTGGCGCGGTTGAGCGCGAGTTCTGCAAGTTTCACGTGGTGTTCCACACTCTCGTCGAAAGTAGACGCGACTACTTCGCCGCCGACGCTCTCGCGAATATCGGTAACTTCCTCGGGGCGTTCGTCTATAAGCAAAGTTATAAGATGAGTCGCGGGATAATTAGCGCATATAGAGTTTGCTATTTTTTTAAGCAAAGTGGTTTTGCCCGCCTTGGGGGGCGCGACTATAAGTCCGCGTTGACCTTTACCGATAGGCGCGAACAAATCGAGGCAACGAATGGAATAATCGTTTTGCGACTGACCCGAGGAAAGAGTATATCTCTCGGTGGGATAGTGCGGAATAAGATCGTCGAATTCCACCCTGCGCCTGTATTCTACGGGCGCTTCGCCGTTTAAAGTAAATATCTCGGAAATCGCGGCGGCTTTGTTTCCGTCGCTCTTTTTGCTTTGACCCTTTATAAAATCGCCGTCGCGCAAATTGAATTTTTTAACGAGTACGGGCGAAACGAACGCGTCTTTGGGGGAATTGTCGTAATTATGCACGCGTAAAAAGCCGTAGCCGTCGGGGCAGGATTCGTAAACTCCGCTGACTATGGGATCGCCTATAAGGACGGTTTCGCCTGCGGGTACGCCCGAAAAAGTCGGTTTTGCCGACTCGTCGCCCTGCATAAAGGACAAAGCGTTGCGCTTTACGTCGTTTTCGGTATTTTCCTTGCGCGCCGCGGCGTACTTAAAGTCGAGAGGTTTCCTTCCGCGATTAGTGCGTTTGGGTACCGCCTCGGAATTTTGTATAGCGGTGATTCTTCTTATAAGTTCGGCTTTCTTTTCCGTTCCCGGTACGCCGCCCAAATCGCGCAGGATATTTCTTAAATCGTGTATACCCGTGCAGTTAAGCTGCTCTTGGGTGTACTTT
>CAVLAV010000307.1:0-2943 GCA_963660735.1 bacterium | reverse complement strand
GGAAACGCAGTTCCATAAAGGCAATAAGTTCTGCCATTTCAAGCACGTTGTTTTGTGAGATTTATTCTTTCATAATGCGGAAATCTAATACTGTTATTTTCATTTGGATGTAATTTTCAACCGTTGCAGGTTTTGCAACAATTAGAAATTCATCTTGCAAAAAGTGTAAGACTTAACTGCGACGCCTTTTGTCGCAATTAAAAATCTTTTTTATAGTCGTATCCTAGCAATCAAATAGGAAGGATTTTTCCCTATTTGAAAAATTTTTCGATAAAATTTTAAGACTGCAATACGACAACTTTTTTCGTATTGAAAAAATTTCTTGCAACAACTTTTGCATTTATTCTAAAAGTCAAACTCGCAAGTTCTTTGCGACTTCAAAAAACTTTTTACAAGAAAATTTTACACCACGTTTTTGACGATTACCAGAACATCGGTGTGACGAAAATGTACCGATTTGTGATGTCAAGTAACCTCAATGTAACCGCCGCGTAACCTCGATGTGATGTTTTTTGTCGCGGTGCAATCAGCATAAACGAAAGAAAAATTAAATGTAACAGACTTTACAAAGCAATTTGGGCTACGACCGTGAGCTTTCGGATATATACCATAACCACCCCATAAAAACTACGACAAAACAAAAAGCCGCTCGGTTCCGACAAGAAAACCTAACGGCAAAGAATATTATTTATTTTACTTGAGATATTGGAGATTTGCTTGAAAATTTTCTAATAGTGTGATATACTATAAAAAACGCTTTGGGAGAACTTTTATGTTGACAATTGATTACAAACCGCTATGGAAACTTTTGATTGACAAAAATATGATAAAAGAGGATTTGCGTAAAGCCGCGGGGCTTACTTCGACGGCAATAGCAAAACTCGGAAAGAACGAACCCGTGCATTTAACGATCGTCCTGAAAATTTGTATCGCGTTGGATTGCGATATAACAGATATTTTGGAAATTAAACGTGTGGAGGAAAACATATGAAAGAGTTAATTGTAAAAGGCGTGGATATTAAATATAAGACCTTTAATGAAAGCGATTATATTTGTCTGACAGATATTGCAAAATACAAATCCGACGAACCGGATGTGCTTATCGGCAACTGGATGCGCAATCGTAATACAGTTGAATTTTTAGGTATATGGGAAACGCTATATAACCCTGATTTTAACCCCGTCGAATTCGAGGGGTTTAGAAAACAAGCCGGGTTGAATTCTTTCTTGCTTTCCCCTAAAAAATGGGCGGATGCTACTAATGCAATCGGCATTATATCCAAATCAGGAAGATATGGAGGAACGTATGCTCATAAAGATATTGCGTTTGAATTCGCCAATTGGATATCGGTTGAATTTAAGTTGTATTTCATAAAGGAATTCCAACGCTTAAAGGACGCAGAGCAAAAACAACTTGGTTGGTCGGCAAAGAGAGAACTTGCAAAAATAAACTATCATATACATACCGACGCAATTAAAGAAAATCTTATCCCAGCCGAACTTACAGCCGCTCAAACAAGTATTGTGTATGCAAGCGAAGCCGACGTTTTGAATATGGCGTTATTCGGCAAAACGGCTCGAGAGTGGCGCGATGAAAACCCCGACAAAAAGGGTAATATCCGCGACTATGCTACCATCAACGAACTTATCTGCCTTTCCAATATGGAAAATATAAATGCCGTATTCATTGCCGACGGAATGCCGCAATCGGAAAGGCTTAAAAAGTTAAATCAGATTGCCATTTCTCAAATGAGAGTTCTTAACGACGTGGAAAGCAGAAAGTTGTTGAAGTAATTTTTATAAAAACAGCAACAACAATTTTATTTTTCGGTGTTAGGATATCGGAAAAAGTCGGCTCCGTCAAGGGTAGAAAATGTCGCTGAAAACTATCGGTTAATCGACTTATACGGCAATAATGATAGAGGTTTTGTCTGAAAGCACGCGGAGCGTATTTTCAAGCAAAACCGATAACTTTTCAACCGAGAAGCGCAAAGTGATACTTTGCGAGTGCGATAGCGCAAATTTTGAACTTGTTTCAAAATTTACTTCCCGCTGGTTATATTTTCTACTTATTCCTTGACTGTTCCGCCCTTTCCCAATAGTTCATTTGTCGAAAAAATCAAATCACTTCTCGGAGGAAAAACAATGGATACGGGAGTTATTTACACACGTTTCAGTTCTCACGGTCAAAACGAACAAAGTATCGAGGCGCAAGTTCGCATTTGCAAAGAATGCGTGGAAAAGAATAATATAAAAATCGTAAACGTTTACTCGGATAAGGCGCGGACAGAAACGAACGACGCCCGCCCTGCTTTTCAAAGAATGATTTCAGATGCAAAAAGCGGAGCGTTTCAGTATATCATCGTGTATATGTTCGATCGTTTTGCGAGAAATCGTCGCGACAGCATTTTGTACAAAGAAATGCTTAAGGAAAACGGTATTAAGGTTATATCTGCGCTAGAACCTATTGCCGAAGACGAAGGCGGAGAATTCTACGAAATGTTTTTGGGATGGAACGCCGAGAAATACAGTAAACGCCTTTCGAAACGTGTTCGCGACGGAATCGACACGAGTATCGCCAACGGTCATTTTTGCGGCGGCACGGTTATTTTCGGATACAAATTAGTCAACGAACCTATCCCCGGTAAGCCGAATAAGTTTATTAAGAAAGTCGTAATTGACGAAGAAGAGGCAAAAATCATCCGTCTTGTTTTCGACTATTACAAAAACGGTTATACGAAAAAAGAAATAGCCCAAATGCTCAACGAGCAGGGCTAGTACGCCTTGAAGATTGCGTTTTCGGTTCGTCCAGAATGCGTCCGAAACCGTGTTCCATCATGCCGTCGTGGCAGGTTTTGTTTATCGTTATAAAGCCTTTTTGCAAGTCAACGTCTTCCCAAGTGAGAGATAGCAATTCGCCGATTCTCAGCCCCGTGTACAGGC
>CAVLAV010000306.1:0-2946 GCA_963660735.1 bacterium | reverse complement strand
GCCTTTACGGGTTCAACCTCGGGTTCGGCGGGCGCTACGGCGGCGGCAGGACTTTCTACGGAAGAAACGTCCTCGGCGACCGACTGTTCCGCTTTTTCGGCCGCTTTGCTTTCTTCTGCGGCTTTGCGGACTTCTTCGGCAGCCAACGCCTCGGCGGCAAGCCTTTCGGCCTCGAGTTTTTCACGCTTTGCGCGCTCTTCCGCGTCGGCTTTTATTTTGCGTTCTTTTGCAATCACGCGTTTATTTATTTCGCTCATTCCCGATTTTAACTCGTTTACTTTGGAAATAAATTCCGACATTCCGTCGCTTATCGCCTTAACTCTTTTTAAGTTTTTAAGTATATCTTCTTTCTTCTCTTCCATATTACCCTTTTATGCCTCCCGATAAAACGTAAAACCCGTCCGATATATTCGTAAGTATCGCTTGCGCAAGATTTTTATCGCACACCGCGGCAACCTTGCAATTTTCTTTCAGCACCAACTCCGAAAGCGGCGCGCCGTCGCACCTGACGACGGGACAAGAAAACTTTTTTGCGTAGCCTTCCGCCTCTTTTTTTGCGTTTTCGGTCGCCGTAGAACAAACGAGCAACAGATACACGCCTTTTTTAGCGGTTTTCAACGCGGTAGTGCCTATCAAAAGTTTTTTACTCTTTTTTGCAAAACCCACGTAAGCAAATATTTTAGTTTTGGTTATTTCCAAGAATTCCCTCCGCAAGTTCGTTATAAACGCCTTCGGGTATTTCGCAAGCGAAAACCTTGTTTAACACCTTTTTCTTCAAGAGTTTTTGGGCGCAAGCCGCGTTTTTACAAATATACGCGCCTCGCCCGTCGGCTTTACCCGTAAAATCTATAAAGACTTTGCCGTCTTTGTTTTTTACCACTCTTAAAAGTTGCTTTTTAGCAAATTCTTGCCTGCAACAAACGCAGGTCCTTATCGGGATACTTTTTTCTGCCATTACTGCCCGCCCGTTAGTTTATTATACTTCTCCGTTATCATCCGTTACGGTATCCGCAAGTAAATCTTCGCCCTCGATAACGTTTTCCTCGGCAAGCATCGCCTCGTCCTCGGCGCGAGCCTTGCTCTCGCTCCTTACGTCGATCTTCCAACCCGTAAGTCTTGCGGCAAGACGAGCGTTTTGACCGTCTTTACCGATTGCAAGCGAAAGTTTATCGTCGGGAACGACCACGCGAGCCGCTTTTTCGCCTTCGTTCGCGCTTACTTTAAGCACTTTTGCGGGCGACAACGCCTTTGCGATATATTCGAGCGGATCTTCGCTCCAAGCGATTATATCTATTTTCTCGCCGTTGAGTTCTCTTACTACCTCGTTTACGCGCGAACCCTTGTTGCCTACGCACGCGCCGACGGCATCCACGTTGGGATCGTTGCTGTATATGGCGATTTTGGTGCGCTGTCCCGCCTCGCGAGAAATACCCTTGATTTCGACTATTCCTTGCGCGATTTCGGGTACTACGTTTTCAAAAAGGCGTTTGACGAGCCCCGTAGACGTTCTCGAAACGAGTATCTGCGCGTTTTTGCCTATCGTTCTTACTTTCTTAACGTAGACCATAAGTTTATCGTTCACGTTGTAAGTTTCGGTAGGAACTTGGTCCTGCGGCAACATAACCGCCTCTATCTCGCCCGCGCCGATTTCCACGTACACGTTTTTATCTTCTACCCGTCTTACCGTGCAAGCCTTAATCTCGTTTTCCTTATCCTCGAACTCGGAAAGGGTAAGTTCTCTTTCGGTTTCGCGGAGTTTTTGCAAAACGACTTGTTTCGCCGTTTGAGCAGCTATTCTTCCGAATTCCTTCGGCACGAATTCGAGTTTTACCTCGTCGCCGACTTTATAGGACTTTTTGATAAGTCTTGCATCCTCTAAACTTATTTCTTTTTCGGGATCGGTAACTTCGTCAACCACCGTTTTAACGGCGAAAAATCTTACGGATTTTTTCTCGGGATTCAAATCGAGATAAACGTCGCTCGAATCGCCCGTATGCTTTTTATACGCGAACACGAGCGCGTTTTTAAGCGTATCGAGCAAAACCTCCTGCTTTATTCCCTTTTCCCTGTCGAGATCTTCTATTGCCTGAAAGAAATCTTTGTTAATCATCTTTAATCTCCTATTTTAATGGCTTTGTTTATTTTGGCAATACGGGAAAGCGGCAACTTAAATTGCTCCTCTCCGCAAGTTAAATTAACGTTTTTACCGTCGTAACCGTCGAGCGTACATTCAAAAAACTTTTTACCTTTAAGCGGCGCGAAGAGTTTTACTTCTACTTCCTCGCCGAGGTTTTTCTCGAAATCACGATCGGTTTTAAAAGGTCTGTCAAGCCCGAGGCTCGAAACGTTGAGCGTGTAAGACGCGCCGAACGAAGGATCGAATTCGTCCAACACGGGGTCAATCGCGTTATGGAATTTTTCGCAGGTATCGAGGTCTATCCCGCCGTCCTTGTCGATAAAAACCGTCAACGAAGGATTTTTGGATATCTTCGTTTCGACTTCGACCACTTCCACGCCGATTTCGTCGCCTATCGGCTTTAAAATTTCGGCTATTTCTTCGCAAGTTTTAAACTTCATTTTCGCTCACTCACCTTCTATCATAAAAATTTGAGAGCGGGCAAACCCACTCTCAATCTTGTAAAGACTATTAAGCGTATATATAATACCACGAAACTCAATTAAAATCAAGCGTTTAAACGGCATCGGGCAAACTTTTTTTAACTTCGGCGAGTTTAATAAACAGTTGCGCCGTAGCGTGCGCGTCCGAAAGCGCGCGGTGATGCAAAAACTGTATTCCGAAGTAACCGCACACGGTGTTTAACTTATAGTTTTTCATTCTCGGCAAGGCGGCTTTTGCAAAAGCAAGAGTATCTATACCAGGGTTTTTGAAAGTATATCCCGAATTTTGAGCCATACATTTAATGAATTTATAGTCGAACTCGATGT
>CAVLAV010000305.1:0-2948 GCA_963660735.1 bacterium | reverse complement strand
ATGGTAGGTCTGCCGCAGACGGGGCAAACGCCGCCGTTATACGCTTTGGCTACTTCAACGTACTCAACCTTACCTACGTCGCGAGCAATGTTAAGACCCTTATAGTGATAGCCTTCCTCATTTGCTCCCGCAACGAAACTTTCTATGCCTATAAGCGATTTATCGTAAACGACTTTTGCTTTGCCTTTAAAGTTACAAGGACCTATAAAGCCCGCCACTATTCCGCTTTCCGCAGTAATAACCGCGGGGTGAACTTCCTTTTTAAGGTAGTTGCGGAGTTTCGTTTCGTTTACTTCGAGATCCCCTCTTATAAACACCACTACGTATTCGTCGTTTTCGTTTATTTGGTAAACGACCGCTTTTATGGATTTAACGGGGTCGGCTTTGAGCATTTCGCATACGGCGTCTATCGTGCTTGCGTGCGGCGTAGCGATTTTTTCAAGCGGCTCAACCTCGCTTTCGATATTGTGTGTTATACATTCAGCGACTTCTACGTTAGCCTTGTAATCGCAACCCTCGCCCGTACAAATAGCCAAAGTGTCCTCACCTATATCGGTAAGCAACATATATTCGTGCGAAACGCTGCCGCCCATCATACCGCTGTCGCTTTTTACGGCTATAAAGTTTTTCGCGCCGCATTTGCGGAAAATACGGTTGTACGCCTCGTAACAAGCGTAATAATATTTTTCGAGGTCGGCTTGCGAGGTGTGGAAAGAGTAAGCGTCCTTCATAGTAAACTCTCTCACTCTTATAAGTCCGCCCCTTGCCCTCGGCTCGTCGCGGAACTTGGTTTGAATTTGATATATCATAAACGGATAATCCGTATAGGAATCCGCCACGTCGCGCGCAAGGTGAACGGCGGCTTCCTCGTGAGTCATACCGAGCACCATTTTATTGCCGTTTCTGTCGGTGAAACGCGCCATTTCGCTGCCGATACTCGTATATCTGCCCGACTCTTCCCAAAGCGTGGCGGGCATAACGACGGGGAACAAAACTTCCTGACCGCCGATAGAATCCATTTCCTTACGAATTATATCTTCTATCTTGTTCGTTATGCGTTTGGTAGGCATAAACAGCGAATAACTGCCTGCGCTCATATACTTCATATAGCCGCCTTTCATCATAAGCGAATGGCTTGCTATTACGCAATCTTTGGGTGTTTCTTTATATCGTTTGCCGAGCATTTCTCTGACTAACATTGCTTATATATCTCCGTATAATTCTAACTATACCACGATTATACATTTTTAGCGCGAATTTGTAAAGTGATAAAGGGCAAATCGCCCAAATTTTATGTAATTTTAATAAAATTCCGCTTTAAATCGTGAGCGTCGGCGAAAAATTTTTATCCGCGCCCCAAAACGCTTGTAAAACGACTTAAAAAAATGTATAATATAGGCGTTTGAATTTATAAGATTAAGTTTGACAGGAGTTTTTATGGATATCGACAATCTTGCAGTAAACGCAATAAGGGTTATTTCCGCCGAGGCGATAGAAAAAGCCAAATCGGGACACCCGGGACTTCCGCTCGGCAGCGCGCCGATAGCGTACACGCTTTTTTCAAAATTTTTGAAATTCGACCCCTGCGCGCCCGACTTTTTCGACCGCGACAGATTCGTACTTTCCGCGGGGCACGGCTCTATGTTGCATTACTCGCTTTTGCACCTCTTCGGTTACGACCTTTCGATGGACGATATTAAAAATTTCCGTCAACTCGGCAGCAAGACCGCGGGACACCCCGAATACGGCAATACGCCCGGCGTAGAAACCACTACCGGTCCGCTCGGACAAGGCATTGCCAACGCCGTAGGTATGGCGATTGCGGAAACTCACCTCGCCGCCGAATTTAACCGCGAGGGTTACGATATTTGCGACCATTACACTTATGCGCTTTGCGGCGACGGTTGTATGATGGAAGGCATAGAGTACGAAGCCGCCTCCCTTGCGGGAACGCTCAAACTCGGCAAACTTATAGTTTTATACGATAAAAACAACATCACTATCGAGGGCAATACCGACGGCGCGTTTACCGAGGACGTAGGCAAACGCCACGAGGCGCAAGGTTGGCAGGTTTTACACGTTGCCGACGGAAACGATATGAAAGCGGTAGCCGAGGCTATTGAAAAAGCCAAAGCCGAAAAAGAAAAACCGTCGCTTATAATAGTCCGCACCGTAATAGGTTACGGCTCGCCCAACGCGGGTAGCGAAAGCACCCACGGCGCGCCCCTCGGAGCGGAAGGAATTGCGGCGTTAAAGAAAAATCTCGGTTACGATTACCCGCCTTTCACCGTTCCCGAAGAAGTTAAGAATCACCTCGCCGTTTACAAAACCCGCGGCGAAGAGATAAAAGCCGAGTGGGAAAAGACCTTTAAGGCTTATGCGGAAAAATATCCCGAACTTGCGCAAAAATTCGTGAACTACACGAGCGGCAAATTGCCCGACCTACTTAAAGCAGATATTTTCTCGTTCGATAAGCCCGACGCCACACGCAACACGAGCGGCAAAGTGCTTAACAAACTTGCCGAAATTATCCCCAACCTAATGGGCGGCAGTGCGGACCTTGCCCCCTCGAACAAATCCAAAATGAATTCGAGAGAGTATTATTCCGCAGAAAATCGCCTCGGCACTAATATGCACTTCGGTATAAGAGAACACGCTATGGCGGCCATATGCAACGGTATGAGCCTGCACGGCGGCGTTATCCCCTACTGCGCGACTTTCTTTATCTTCTCCGACTATATGAAAAACGCTATGCGTTTGTCGGCGTTGATGAACAGAAACGTAACTTATATTTTAACTCACGATTCTATCGGCGTAGGCGAAGACGGTCCTACCCACCAACCGATCGAACAACTTACGGGTTTGCGCTCCATACCTAATATGAAAGTGTTCCGCCCTGCCGACGGCAAGGAAACCGCTTACGGTTGGATAACCGCGCTCACTATGCA
>CAVLAV010000304.1:0-2955 GCA_963660735.1 bacterium | reverse complement strand
GGCTTACGTGGCGCAAATATGCGTTTTGTATATTCTCGCAAAGTATCTGTCGGGCAGAAACGCGGATATATCTCCGCTCGTTAAAATCGCCCGAACGCTCGAAAAAAGCGATTATACTTCGGCGTTCGATATATGCAACTCCGCGAAAAGACTTTTCGTACTCGGCAGAGGGCTTGACTATTATCTTGCCGAGGAAAGCGCGCTTAAAATCAAAGAGGTTGCGTATATAAACGCCAACGCGTATATGTCGGGCGAACTTAAACACGGATTTATCGCGCTTATCGACGAAAACGCCGCCGTAGTAGTTTATTGTACGCAAAAGCGTACTTATTTAAAATGCGTTTCCTGCGTGGAGGAAGTGTTGGCGCGCGGCGCAAAGGTCGTGCTTATAACGCCGTTTATAGTCGAACCGTCTTTAAAATCGAAACTTGCGGTGATTATAAATATTCCCGACGCGGGCGACGACGAATTAAATCCTTTAACCGCCGTTATTCCGTGGCAAATAATCTCTTATAACGCCGCAATCAGCCGCGGATATAACCCCGACAAGCCGCGAAATCTCGCAAAATCGGTTACGGTAGAATAGTCGTAAATAACAAATAAACGATGTAAATAAAGCAAAAATTACTATAAAACGTCTTAATTTTCACTTGCTTAAAGTCGCGAAATAATATATAATTATTTCGTGGCTTTTTTCGCGTGTGAGCGAAAATAAAATTAAAAGGAGCAGCGAATGAATAAAGGCAGAGTTACCATACCTACGGACGAAAGTTTCGTGGAAGGAACTAAAAAAATAGCCGCGCTTTGGGGCGCGGACGCGGTAAGGGATTGCGACGGTACTAAATTACCCAAAAACCCGGGGCAGTTCGGAAAGGTGTACAACACTTATTTCGTGGTTCGCGGAGATAACGAGTGGGCGAGAAAGCACCCCGAAGAGGCGCAAAGAATATTTCTTTTATCGGAGAGAAATCTTGCGACGGGCGATACTCTCGAAATAGACCTTTTAAAAGGCTTTTTAACCGACGAATTTGCCCCCGATTACACTTATCTCAATCTCTGGCAGGTATACGACAGGACTACGGGCGAAGAGGTTAAAACCTGGAAACCTTGCGAAAAGAAAAATACGGTTTTAATAGAAAATTGCAAGGCTTTTCACGAGTACACGGTAACTTTTTTGTGCCGCATAACCTGGCATCCCGTGCAGATATATAACTATCTCACTAACGGGTGGACTTGCGAAAAACAACTTACATACGACCCCGCTTTTCCTGCGACCAAGGAATATATTAAAGAATATATGAAAAAGTGGTGCGAGGAAAATCCCGAAACGAGCGTAGTAAGGTTTACCACGTTTTTGTATCAATTCACGCTCATATTCAATAATTCAGGTAAGGAAAAGCAGGTTGAGTGGTTCGGTTACGCGCAGACCGCCAACCCCGTTTTGATTGCGGACTTTGAAAAAGAAAGCGGAATAAAACTCGTCGCGGAAGATTTCGTTGACAGCGGCTACTATAACAACTGTTTCCGTAATCCTACCGAAAAATTTAAAAAATATATGGACTTCGTCGAAAGATTCGTAAGTAAGACGATAGGCGAACTCGTGGATATATGCCATAGTTACGGCAAAGAAGCAATGATGTTCCTCGGCGACGACTGGATAGGCAGCGAGCCTTACGGCGAGCATTTCAAGGATATGCACCTCGACGCGGTAGTCGGTTCGGTCGGCGGCGGCGTTACTGTAAGAATGTTGTCCGAAATCCCCCACGTTAAATACCACGAAGGCAGATTTTTGCCGTATTTCTTCCCCGATACTTTCTTCGACGGAAACGAGCAGGGCGCTTTGGACGAACTCAATAAAAACTGGCGCACGGCGCGCAGGGCTATAATGCGTAAACCTATCGACCGTATGGGTTTCGGCGGATATTTGTCGCTTGCAGCTAAATTCCCCTCGTTCGTGGAAAGAGTTACCGAAATTACCGACGAATTCCGCACCATATACGACGCGGTAGACAATAAAAAGCCTTATTGCAGGCTTAAAGTCGGTCTTTTAAACGCTTGGGGCAAAAAGCGCAGTTGGATGAGCCATATGGTTGCGCACGAACTGTGGTATCAACAAATTTATTCCTATCAAGGAATATTAGAGGCGATAAGCGGCTTGCCAGTAGATATAGAATTTTTGTCTTTCGACGAGGTTAAAAACGGCGTTCCTGCGGATATAGACGTAATCATCAACGCAGGCGACGCGTACACCGCATTTTCGGGCGGTAAGGAATGGCTCGACGAAAAATTGCAGGTTGCAATTCGTAAATTCGTATATAACGGCGGCGGCTTTATAGGCGTAGGCGAACCTACTGCTTGCGAGGGCAACGGAAGATATTTCCAACTTGCCGACGTTTTGGGCGTAGACGAAGAAGTCGGCTATACGCTTTCCAACGATAAATATAATATACAAAAGGTCGCGCACGAACTGACGGACGGAGTAAAATCGTTCGACTACGGCGAGGACAAAAAGAATATTTACGCGCTCGACGGCACTAAGGTACTCGATATAACTTTCAGCGACCGTTTTAAGCGCAGCGTAAACGTGGGCGAAGTGAAAATGGCGGTAAACGAATACGGCAAGGGCAGGAGTTTTTATATAACGGGCATACCGTATAGTTTCGAGAATGCAAGGCTCTTATATAAGGCAATGTGTTTCGTTGCGGGTAAAGATTTAAATATTTGTTACTCCTCTGACGCAAACACCGATTGTAACTATTATCCCGATGCGGGCAAGTATGCGATCGTAAACAACTCTACCGAAAAGCAAACTACGGATTTTTACGATATAAACGGCAATAAGACGGTTATCGAACTTAATCCTATGGAGATAAAATGGTTATCAAAGTAAAAACCGAGCGTTGGGACGAAGGTTTACCGCTCGGCAACGGCAAAACGGGCAGCATAGTATACGGC
>CAVLAV010000303.1:1945-2956 GCA_963660735.1 bacterium | reverse complement strand
CGTTACGGTATACGACGGCAACGAAAAAATAGCCGATATTTTTACCGATTACGTAACTTTGGTCGGCGTTATAAGGACTTACCGCAAATGCGATTTTTCCTTCCATATTCCCGCTTATTTAAGCGGCGAGGCGACTGACGGCTCGGGCATAGGCAATGATAAAGGCGTTACGCTCGGCTATCCCAAAGCCGCCGTTATGCACGACGGTTATTATAAGTGGTACGAGCAGACGACGCATACGAACTACGCTTTCGGCGTGGTTGCGCTCGAAGTCGGCGGGGATATTTTCTACACCCTCGCCACTACCGACGATTCGCCCGACTACGTTTCCTACGGCAAAAATCTGCTTAAAGAAGCGGCTAAAAAGGGTTACAAAAATTTATTTTCCGACCATAAAGCGGCTTGGCGCAATTACTGGAATAAATCTTCCGTAACTACGGGCGATCCGCTTATAGACGGCGTTTACGAAAAAAGCACTTACTTGTTCGGTTGTTGTTCGCGCAAAGGCTACTATCCTATGCCTTTGCAGGGCGTTTGGACTGCGGATAACGACGCGCTTCCGCCGTGGAAGGGCGATTATCACCACGACACTAATACCGAACTTTCCTATCAGGCGTATTTAAAGGCTAACAGGCTGGAAGAAGGTATAGTTTTCATCGACTATTTGTGGCGGCTTAAACCCGCTTATCAAAAGTTCGCGCGCGAGTTTTTCGGCGTGAAAGGTCTGCTTATACCGTCGTGTTCGACTTTAGACGGCAAGCCTATGGGCGGTTGGGCGCAGTATTCGCTTTCGCCCACTATGTCTATATGGGCGGCGCAGAGTTTCGACGAATATTACCTCTACACGGGCGATGAAAAGTTTTTGAAAAACCGCGCTTACCCCTTCTTCAAGGAAATAGGCGAGGCGATTAAAGGACTTTTGCGTGAGAAAAACGGCAAGTTGTACCTTCCGCTTTCCTCTTCGCCCGAGATTTACGACAACACGCGCGAGGCGTATTTAGAACCTAACTC
>CAVLAV010000303.1:0-1935 GCA_963660735.1 bacterium | reverse complement strand
TACACGGAAAAACTCGGTATAAGCGGCGACGAGTACGACGAGATTTTAAGTAAACTCGACGATATAGCGATAGCCGACAACGGAGTGGTAATGCTCGATAAAACGCAGTTATTGCCCGAAACGCACAGGCATTTTTCGCATCTTATGTGCCTTTACCCGTTGCACCTTATAAATTACGATACCGAGGAGCATAAAAAAATTTACGACGCCTCGCTTTGGAATATCGAGGTTTTAGGCACGGGAATGTGGGTAGGTTTTTCGTTTGCTATGGCGGCGCAAATTTACGCTATGGCTAAAAAGGGCAATTCCGCTTACGAAAAAATTCATCAATTTTGTAAGGGTTTCGTCGGCGAAAACGGTTTCCACTTAAACGGCGACTTCAAGCGTTACGGCTATACGCAGTTCCATTACAGACCCTTTACGTTGGAAAGTTCCTTCGGTTTTTGCGACGCTCTGCACGAAATGCTTTTGCAGGACCATACGGGCGAGATAGAAGTTTTCCCCGCCGTTCCCGACGAGTGGAAAAACGGCGTCGTGGAGTTTAAAAATCTTCGTTCGCGCGGCGGTTTGCTCGTAAGCGCGCAACTTAATGGCGGCGAACTTAATAAACTTTCGATAACGGCAAAAACGCCTTGCGAGGCGGTCGTAAACGGCACTAAATATAGCCTTAAAAAGGGACTGAATAAGATAATATGAGTAAAATATTGACCGCGTTTTGTTTTACGGATATACATAATCAAGCCTCTATGCTCGATTACCCCACGCACCTTCGCGCGTCGCTCGTTACGGCTTGCGAAAACGCCGTTAAGGACTACGGCAAGGCGGATTTGGCGATAGTCGGCGGAGATAACGTTTCGGACTATCCCTTTTGGGATAAGTCCTGTTGGCTACCTAAAAAGAACTTTCTCGATATAAAGCGCAAGTTAAACGATTGCGTTTCGGCTACCGCCGTCGGCGGAAAAGTCTTGTACGCGGCGGGCAATAACGATATGATTTTAGGCGATATAGGCACTGCCGAAAACGAGCCTTATAATACAACCGATTTTTACGATTGTATGGATAAGTCGCTCGGCGTTTTGCCCGCGAGCGAACGGCTCGACGCTTTTTCCGCGCAAAAACCCAAGGAAAGGTACTTGGACGCTTTCCATTACGTGGTAAACGGACTCGATTTTATCGTGATAAATATCGACCCGAATACGGCGTATAACACTCACGAAGGGTATTATACGGACGAGAGTATGCTTTGGGTTAAAAATAAGTTGAACGAGATAGACCCGCTCGGCACTAAACCCGTGTTCGTAATAGGGCATTTGTCGGCGGCGTACTATTACTATCATACCGATTTTAAGGAAACGCTTATAAACGGCAACGCAAAACTTTTCTACGAAATTTTCAAAGGGCATAAAAACGCGTTTTATCTGTACGGACACGTTCACGGCGAAAGTTCTTGTTATACGGACTATTCTTCGGGCGCGGTTTTGCATATAAAGGACGGAGTGCCGTTAGACGCTAATTTAGCCGAGGAAAATTCCGTCGGCAAGGATTACGATTATACTTTCGTACATATGGGCGGTTTAAGACCGTTCAACGCCAAATATTTCAAAAAAGACGGAATTATCGGCTACGGCGGCACGGAAGAAAAACAATATTTTACCGCCACGGGAACGCCGCTTTTGGCGCAGTATTTAATAGTGGAAGTTTACCCCGACAAAGCGGTTTTCACTATCCGCAACGCAGGCGAACTCGAAAATTATTCGGTTTCCGACGAGTTAAAACCCTACGAGGTATATTTTAAGTAATAAATTTATTTTATCGCCACCTGAATTTCCGTGTCATCGTGTTATCAGGCTTGTGTTAAGACCTCAAAATTTACCGTCATTGCGAGGGAGCAACGCGACCGCGGCAATCCCTTGGAGTAAAGTACGGAGTATATGC
>CAVLAV010000302.1:0-2960 GCA_963660735.1 bacterium | reverse complement strand
CTAAAAACCGTCAGGTTTTTGTAAGGCGTTAGCCTTTATCGTTGAATAAGGAGCGTAGCGACCGCGGCAATCCATTGGAATAGAGTACGGAGTATTTGCCGCGCACTTTTTCAAGGGGATCGCCACGCTTGCGCTCGCGATGACACGGAAATTCAACCGTCATTGCGAAGTGGAAGAAAAAACGCCGTCAGCCGAAGACGGCGTGAGCGCCGTAAAATAATCTTATATATTTTTCGTCTAATTGCGGCAGGGTCGTTTTTACGCTTACGCTGCCGCTTGCCGAGAGCAATACTTCCCTTATTATTCTCCCCTCGTCGCCGCTACCCGTAAGCGATACCCTGTCGAGTTTGGAATAATTCGCGTCGTATACGCCGTTTTCGTTGACGAAAACTCTTTTGCCGCGCTTTTCGCCAAGCAGGTAGGAAACGAAATCCTTTAACTGCCCGCGCGTAAAAAACGACGGTATATACCCTACTATATCGCTCCACTTGCGTTTAAGCGGTTCTAATCGGAAATGATATATGCCGTCCACGGCGTATTCTTCGTAGCCGCGTATTCTGCGGATAATATATTTTTTATCTTCGTCGAGGTCGGCGGAAATAAGCGCGGCGCGCAATAATTCCGTTTCAAAGTCGTTAAGTCCGATTGACCTGACGAATTTTTTAAAATACGCGTATTTATACTTTACCGCTATTACGTCTGCTATTCTGTCCTCTATTTCGGTCCTGAAATAGTCTGCGTATTCCCCCGCGCACTTTACCGTGAAAATCGCTCTATCGCCGCACTTTTCGGTGTGAGCAACGCCGCAAAGGTCGTTTATCACTCCCGAAACTCCCCTTGCGACGTAATCTATATCCTTTAAGCGCGACGCGCTTTCGGTTACTTTTATTTCTCTCATACTATTAGTGTATGCCAAATTTTCGCTTTAATTTGCCTTTACCGCTCTTTGCGAATAGTTTTTACCGCCTTTTTTCGCGCAACGATATATGAGTTTATAAAGTTCCGAGAAAATAAGCACGGTGAACGCCGTTGCGGCTATTTTAAGCCATTCCGACGCGCAAAGCGGAATTATTTTGAAAAATTCACCGAAAAATTGCGTTATCACTATTTGGAAAGCGAAAGTCGCGGCAAAAGTAATAACCATAAGTTTGTTGGACAAAAAGCCCTTGAACACGCTTTCGCTACCGATTTTGCGACAATTAAACGCGTTTATAAGTTGGAAAGTTACGAACAGGCAGAACACCGAAGTAAGCACTTTTTGCGAGCCTACGCATAAAAAGTCGAATTTATACTGCGCGATAAGCACCGCCGCCGCGTACACGCCGTGAAGGGCGATTTTTACGAGCATTTTAAAGGTAAGCACCTCGTCGGTACGCTTAACGGGTTTTTCGCGCATAACGCTTTTATCGCCCGTTTCGAGCGCGAGAGTGAGCGCGGGCGGTCCGTCCATAATAATATCTATCCACAAAAGTTGAACGGCGTTAAACGGGTTTTGCTTGCCGATAAGCAAACTTATTATAACGACCGTCATACTCGTTACGTTTACGGTAAGTTGAAAGGTTATAAACCGCTGAAAGTTGCGGTATACGTTGCGCCCGAATGAAACGGCTTTTACTATCGTGGAAAAAGAATCGTCCAACAGCACCACGTCGCTCGCCTCTTTGGTAATTTCCGAACCCGACCCCATCGCTATGCCTACGTCGGCGTGTTTTATGGCGGGGGCGTCGTTTACTCCGTCGCCCGTTACCGCGACTACCTCGCCGCCGCTTTTCAGCGCGTCCACCACGCGCAGTTTGGTCTGCGGAGTACTGCGCGCTATAACCGCTACGGTTTGGAGTTCCTTTTTAAGTTGCGTTAAGGAAAGAGCGTCCAACTCGCTCGCATTAACGACCTTCGCGCCGCCGCCGAGCAGGTTGAGTTGCGCCGCGACGGCGGTCGCCGTCGCGGCGTTATCACCCGTCATCATAATAACGCGAATGCCCGCCTTAAAGCACTCGTCCACGGCAGCGGCAACGCCCTTTCTTACGGGGTCGCTTATGACGGCGTAACCGTCGAATTTAAGTGAAAATTCGTCGTTACCGCTCGCGAATGCGATTACTCTTTTGCCCTCTTTTTGGCATTTTTCTATCGCTTTAAGATAGTCTATAGAGCGTTTATCTATAATTTTACACTTTTTCAACACAACTTCGGGCGCGCCCTTTAAATAAGTTACTCCGCCGTATTCGACGGACATAAACTTATACGCCGAATTGAACGGCACTACCTTGCCCGTTTTTTGCGCCGAACGCAAAGTTTTATAGTTATAGCCGCGCTTTTCCGCCTCGGTTAAAAGCGCGCATTCCGTAGCCGAACCGAAAAAAGTCGTCTTGCCGTTTTCGCGTTTGAGTTCCGCGGTGGAATTTACCGCCGAATTGATATAAACCGCCTTTTGACTATGCGCGTCGGGTGCAAAAATCTTTTCCACGGTCATTTTGTTCTCGGTTAAAGTACCCGTTTTATCCGAGCAGATAACGCTTACGCAACCCACCGTTTCGGCGGCTACGAGTTTACGGATAAGCGCGTTGGATTTGGCAAGTTTAAGTACGTTTAAAGTGAGCGAAATCGCCGCGGTGGTCGGCAATCCCTCGGGCACGGCGGCAACTATCAGAACGATCGCCTCTACGAAACAATCCTGCACCGAAAAGAAATCGAAGTTGCCCGAAAGAGCAAGCCTTATTACCGACAAAATAAACGCGCACGCCGCCGCAACAGAGCCGATTATAGTTATCTTTTTGCCGAGCCTGCCGAGTTTTTCGTTCAGCGGCGCGGAAACGCGCACCTCGTCGCCGAGATTTTTGGCTATTTTGCCGAGTTCGGCGTCGTCGCCAACGGCGGTTACGAGCATTTTGCCCGTTCCCGAGGAAACGAAAGTTCCCGAATACGCCATATTTTTGCGTTCGGCAAGCGTGGCGTTTTTGTCC
>CAVLAV010000301.1:0-2980 GCA_963660735.1 bacterium | reverse complement strand
GTATACGAATGTTCGGAATGCGGTTTCAGGTTTACGGCTAAACAGGCTTTCAGCGTATGCCCATTATGTAAGTCGAGCCAAGGTTTTGTGAAGTTGAATCTTCCGAATTAAATTATGAGAAAGACTCAAACCAAGAATTGTAAGTCTAAAAAGACTAAAAGTTCAGAAGTTAAAAATTGCAAATAATGAAAACGAAAAATAAAAAGAAACCGATTAAAAATATGAAATCGCCTTTCGACCCTTTGGGAAGTTACACGGGTAACTATTTAAGCGGAAACGCCGAAGAACCAGTACAAGACGTAGACGATTTATAACAAATCTGCAAAACTCAAAAAAAATCCGCCGCAAATCTCCCGATTTGCGGCGGATTTTTACAGTCTGAAATCAACGAAAAGCCGTAATTTTTAACGAAATGCAATATGAAAATCTTCGCATTAACACCGCTTGCAAACGCTTTTCAGCGCATTTTATACTGCCACAAAATAACAAAGCGCTCAAACTGTGAGGGTCTGCGTCATAGTAACCCATTTGTTTTAGACTACTACAAAATAACAAAACTCTCAAACCGGCACTTGCACCTCTTTCGCGCGCCCGGAGTTTCAGACCACTACAAAATAACAAAACTCTCAAACGTCAAGTAACGCTCAAAAATACGATGCTGCCGCACGGTTATTTTGTTTTAGCGATTAAAATTACCTCTTACGGGTTTATTTTATCATAATTCTTCTATATTTGCAACTATTTCACAAAGATCGTCGGTAATAATTATTTTTCTTTCCATAGGCAAACTATCTTTTACGATTGTGCCCTCGACTATAAACAACGCTACCTTTTGCATTTCGCAATGCTTATACATTAAGTTCGAACCTAAATTAAACTGATTGAACTCGCTATCGTGCCATATCCCCAACTGCGTAACGTAGCCGCTTGCGACGATCTCTCTGTTTATCGCCGACAACAAAACGGCGTAGCCGTAATTTAAACAAGCGTTTATAAAACCTCCGCCCCGACGAGTTACGCCGTCAGGCAATACGGCGTTAAAATAAACTTTTGCGGCGTGCCCTTCTCGGTTGGTCGCATCGCCGATCTCTACGGACGAAGCGTAATCCTCGAGCATTTTAACCTCGGTAAAAAAGCCTCGTTTTTCGAGTAAAGTTCTTTGGTTGTTTATTTTTTGCGTTATAATAACCTTCCAAACTTCGCCTTTTAATCGTTCGCTCCATAAGGTTTGGACTTTTATTCGTTTAGAAGTATTGTGCGCGCCGTAATACGGCAGTAATTCGGACGAAGGGTTGCATTTTTCATCGCAAAATACCACCTTTATGCCGCTCCTTACAAGTTCGGCAAGCAGCGCGGCGGTCAAGGACACCGCCGTGCTTTGCACTATCAACGTATTTATTTCGTTGATATAAATGCGTTTTTCCGTTTCGCCGCGAACTATTAAAAAATTCAACCTGAATTCCAACTTACAACGCGAATTTACAACTACCGTTCTGAAACCCATATTAAACCGTTCTTACTTTTTTGGTAAGTCCTGCTGGCGAGTAATTTATAAGTTTCACATCTGATCTGCGTTAGTTATATTTTTATTTATTCGTAGCGTGCCACACCCTTTTCCTTCCCCTAATAACGTTAAATCTGCGGTTTTATCGTTACATTTAAAGAATTTTAATATTTGTAACAGTACCTGCGCCTGTTCGATTACGGTTAAGGAAACGAACTTGTCCTCGACTTTTTCAAGATTATTTTTAAAAGTTTCAAACGCCGAGATCCCGCGATATACGGACTTTGAAAGCCTACCCTTTAAATCGCTATACAATGCAACGTTTTTATCACGATTTACCACGAGTTTATCGTTGCCGCTGCGGTTGGTTTTTACGGCGTAACTATCCTCTTCCGATACTACCATATTTTTCGCTTTCATTTCTACTATTTTAAGTAAAGCGTTTACGTATTCGTCGGTTTTATTATCGGTAAACAGTTGAACCCCATTATGAATGATAATATAATTACCCGTTACGCCCGCGAGATAACACTCCGCGCCGTTATATTTTACGAGTTGTTTGATTTTTATTTTCGGCACTATAATTTGCGGGTTTGTAAGATAAGTTTTTAAGTATTCTTCCACCGCGCTCGGATTTAAACGCTCCCTATACGCAGTCAGTACGGGGATAGCCTCTATCGTCTTTATTTTTTCACCCTTTTTACCGACCGATGAAACTATTGCAAAATAAGCCGTATTTTCCGACATATAACCGCCGTATTTTTTAAAGTCTGAAAGCGGACCTTTGCCCTTACGCGGTGCGGTTATGCCATTGTTATCTTTCCCATATACGGTTTGATTGTAAAATTCGCCTTTATTGCATAAAGCGTATCTCGTAACGCTCATCGACGATTTAAACGTTTCCTTTTTGACGATTGCGATAGTGTCGCCGTTCCACGCGCCTTTAACGTCGCGGGTAAACATCTTTTTAAGGTTATAATCGCGCCATAAATCGCCGTCCTTTCGATAGGTTTGTAGCGGATTAGAAAACACGGTATCGTATACGTTACCTACTACCACGTTTAAATACACGTCCCTTGCGTGGTGTAAATCGTTGGTTTCCCTGCACTTGAAAATATCGAACTTATGCTTAAAGTCGCTTACGTTTTTGGCTTTGCTGTAAACGATTTTAGCGTCGGGATATTTTCTCTTCATAAGTTCCGCCACCGCTTTAACCGTTTGATCTGTTACGGTCTTTTGTCTGTTTATAAAATCATTGAAATCTTTCTCGGATAAAGGGTCTTTCCTGGTAAGCCTTTCGTAAGTAGTTCGCGATATAAGGCGTTTATCGAGCAAAATCTTCCAAAATTCGCTTTGCTTAAAAAATTCTTTCGGTAACGGATAAGTATCGGATTTTTTCGCGTTGGCACTACGCAAAACGAGCACCTTATTATCTAAACTATCGTCCTTTATAAAAGTCCTCGGCAAAATATGGTC